>JAGAWH010000027.1 GCA_017941505.1 Faecalicoccus sp.
AGACTCCTCCTTCTGCAACGACAGAAAGGTAGGTCAACGACGGTTCTGCAATACAGATCCATCCTCCCGTATCCAGCTCACCCCACTTACCGTCGCTATTATCGACAACATTAACAATATTAACGGTATAGCCGGCTGTATAAATGGCTATCACCTCAGAAGTTCGACTAGGAGCGGTACGCACATTCATATCATAATCCAGACGATATGCTCCGGTCTCTGCATAATAATAATGAACAGGAGGCTCAAAACGGTTATCTTTCGCATACACGTTAGAAGTCAGCCCATTCAATAAGAGCATACAAACGCCCATCGCAAACATTTTTTTCATATGTGGTCTCCTTTCTTTTTTCCTGCAAAAATACATGGTTTGCGGATGATTTCTTTATTCGATTCTGTACATCTCTTTGTCTGCAGGAAAACAGTATTGTATCCATTATCACTGTTATTCCTGCTTATTATGATCTATTTAGTATGTATATTGTTAATACCAATATACCATACATTAGAGTCCAAACCAATGAAACCTTATTGACAGGAGCTATATCGGAATCATCCGGCTTTTCCTTTTCTTTTAGAAATAGAAAAACAGCCAATTCATTGAATCAGCTGTATATGTATTGTGTAACGGTCATCTATTGTATTGTTAAATATGTCATATCCTTATCAGAGATACAGATCCATTTTCCATCGGAAGTCTTTCCCCATTTTCCATACCCATCATTGTAATAATCGACAATTGAAACTGTAGTTCCTTTATCAATGGTTCCATAGGCGGATGAATTTCGATCCGGTTCAGATCGTAGTGTCATTTCATAATTTGTTTTGTAAGTTTCTGAATTTGTATTCTTTTTGGCAAGGTATGTGTAATCTTTATCGGAAATGCATATCCACTTCCCATCGGATGTTCTGCCCCATTTTTCATTGGCGTAGTTTTTAATTTCAACGATATTAATGTTGTCGCCTTCAGAAATATCACCCTTTACATCACTGTTTTTATCCGGTTCAGATCGTAAATGCATACCATACAATGCCACATAGTTTCCCAATTGGGCATCCCTCATGGATTTTATCTCCTGATTGATTGTATCCCAGCTCTTATAGCTTGTGTTACTCCACTGAGTATATACTTTTTGCCCGTTTACTTTCTTATATGCACGAACTTTCCCTTTTAGATTGACCGTATTTTGGAAACCTACTGTATAAGCTGTACCCGGTGTATCAATCATCTGCTCAGATTGAGAAGCTATTTCAAAATCGTAGACAAACTCATATCCGTCAGCCCCTTTTACCGGCTCCCAATTGATTTGGTATTCTATAGCGCCGGAAGTTTTGGTTACGTTCACCCATTCCCCGATTTTAGGAATAATAGAAGTAAAATCTGAAGATTCAAATATAGGTGCTTGTTTGATCCCATCTGTGATCATTGAAAAATCCATGTGAATTGAAAATGAAAATACACTTAGCAGAATACCCAACAACAAACTTATAGATACCTTTTTCATAACTTGTCTCCTTGTTAAAAATAGCTTAACATTGATAACAGTCATCAATCAAATGCTTCTGTATTTTGATCCTTTAAATTGCTTGAAACTCAAAAAAAAGCACCGGCATAAGCCGGCACTATCCCCTGTTAACGTCTAAATCCCTGCATCATTCCGTTTTGTCCATTTTCTTGATCCATTGGATGCATTCCATTTTCCATACCGCCCATAGGACCTTCCATCATCGAATTGGTAAGCTGGGTTATTTCTTCACCGTTGACAATAACGGTTCCGCCATTTAACTCACCGTTACTGTCATAATCAAAAGCGAATTGTGCAGAAATATTCAGGGTTCCTCCGTTGATATATAAAGAGCCATTAGAATCTACGGCATCAGTATCACCCTGGGCCATCTGAATGGTAATGTCGCCTCCATTAATTTCAATGAGCGGTGTTTTTGTATCCGATTTCTGGGAAGCATTCATACCATCATCGTAGGCCGTAATGTCGATGGTACCATCATTGATAATGATCTCTGTTGCTTCTAATGCTTCAGCAGCTTCAATATTCATTGTTCCGCCGTTAATAGTTAAAGTTTCATTAGCTTTTAAACCATCACTTCCGGCTGTAATATTCAAAGTGCCCCCTTCGATGGTCAGATCATCATTACTCTTAATTCCGTTATCATTGGATTGGATATTCAGCGTACCGTTTCCGGTAACGATCAAATCATCTTTGCTGTCGATGGTATTGGTATCTGTACCGGTAGTCGCAAGAGTATTCTCACCTTCTAATACAATGGTTACCGAGTTGGCATTTTCTACCGAAATCACACTTGTCTGCATAGTGGCAGTCACATTCTTTAAAGTCACCGTAACATCATCTTGAGAATCAATCACCAGCTGTTCAGTTACTTTTCCTTCCAGAACGATATTGTTACCTTCCTGGGCGCTGACTACAGAGCTGTTCTGGGTCATACTTGAGCAGGCAGTTAATGCCACCATCAATCCTGCTGCAACACTTATCTTTTTGAGTCGTTTAAACATGTTATCCCTTCTTTCTATAATTCAGTTTCCACTGTCTTCGTGGCAGAGGAAATAACCGGTAAGTTTCCATTCATGATACGAAGTGAATCCAGGAATTCCTTTTCCTTTGATCCATCTTTTAAAACACAGTCATAAGAAATCTGATACATCGTTCCCAGATTAATAGTCTTCACAAATTCAATCTCGTGGCGGTCAGTATATTTATTAAACGTATCTTCAAACAAGATATGATAATCCAAATCTTCCGGAATGGTTAGGCGGATATTGCGATAAGCCGTTTTTGTGAGCTTATCAGAGAAGATATCTCCTACCCGATAGACTAAGCACAACAGCAGCACTACGATCAGCGCAAACAGGATAAAACCGACACCGCAGGCCAGTCCGGCAGCCATTGCCATAAAGATCATCACAATATCACTGGCTTTGCCCGGCATAGAACGAAAGCGCACCAATTGGAAGCTGCCTGCTACAGCTACACCAACTCCCAGATTTCCGTTGACCATCATAATCACACAGGCGGTAATAGCCGGTAATAAAATCAGGGAAATCACAAAACTTTTTGATATATAACTTTTCATCTTATAGGTAGTCGCAATCATCAATCCACATATGACGGCAGTTAATAAACACAACATAAAACCTTCAATGGTTATACCGTTGGATAAAACACTGTTAAACACGAGCTATTCCCCCTTTGGTCAAATATTCAAAATTGTTGACATAAATCGATCCGCACTTGGAAAAAGATTTCTTATATAACTTCATTTTTGATAAGATCTCAACTAACCATAACGGATATCTGTCTTTACATTTGATTTCCAGCATATGTGTATCTTCGGGAATCAAATCTATCTCAGAACCTTTTGTCGATAATGAAATATCATCAAGGCGATAGCGGATATTGGTATCAAAGGTAATGCGGACATCGGCGTCTTCATTGGCTGCATAACACTCTCTGTCGTACTGCACATAACAGAAATTATGTAAATCATAATAATGAAAGACATAATTTAACTCCCGCATGATATTGTTGGAATCTTCCGGGATCACATTTTCATATAAATATCGATAAGCCGAATTTACATCCATATAAAATCTTGTCTTATATACGATATCGTTATATTTCTTCTTTAATTCCAGAAAACATTTTGAATCCTTGTTAGGCTGTTCATAAGTACGAAGACGTACCTTACATTTGTATTCCGGTTTCTGTAAAGAATTTACGGCAAGCTGATAATGATCGTTGTCGAAATAGATCGAATGCACCGTGTATTTATAATAGATATCAGGATGAACATGGTCCTGTATCGCTTTTAAAAATAACTGATATTGTGATTCAGATAATTCATATTTATCTTCCACTCTTTCAAAGGTATCAATGACTCTTTCCATTTCTTTACCTCCTGTTCGAGACAAGAATACCTGTTAAACCTTAAAAAAAACTTAAAAATATAAAAAAGAAGGATGGTTTCCTTCTCTGCCGTTTGCGTTTTTTATTTGTCGGTATCACCTTTTTCTTTTATTGAGGTTTTGATAAGATATATTCTGTATGGAAAGAAATTATTATAAAAAAGCCCTGATGATCGCCGTTCCGATCATGATTCAAAACGGCATTACCAACATTGTGAATATGCTTGACAACATCATGGTTGGAAGTATCGGAACCAATCCGATGTCCGGTGTTGCGATCGTTAATCAATTGTTGTTTATATGGAATCTGTGCATATTCGGTGGACTTTCCGGCATCGGCATCTTTACCGCTCAATTCTATGGAAAAAGGGATCATGAAGGAATACGGTATACGCTGCGCTTAATGTTTCTGTTAACCATGATTCTCTTTGCGCTTGGTATATTTGTGTTTACGGTTTTTAATGGACAGCTCATTTCGCTCTATCTTCATGAAAGCGGACAGAATGCCACCGAGACATTGCATCATGCCGGACAATATATGGCATTCATGCTGGCGGGACTGCTGCCTTTTGGTCTTACTCAAGTTTACTCAACAGTGTTACGCTCCATCGGCGAGACAAAACTACCTATGCGTGGAAGTCTGATTGCGGTATTTTTGAACCTGTTAGGCAACTATGTATTGATCTTTGGACACTTCAGTTTTCCGGCTATGGGGGTTCGAGGAGCAGCCCTGGCAACCGTGATTTCCCGCTTTGCCGAACTTTTCTATGTTGTGTTTATGACCCATCGAAACACTGAAGCATTCCCATTTATAGAAAATGCCTGGAGCTCTTTCTACGTGCCCGGCTCTCTGGTTAAAAGCTGTGCCGTTAAAGGAACACCGTTATTAGTCAACGAGGCACTATGGTCAGCCGGTTTAGCCTGTTTATCAGGTATTTACTCCTATCGAGGGCTTGCGGTTGTGGCCGCTATGAATATATGTTCGACCCTTTCTAATGTATTCAGTGTCGCCTTTATCGCAATGGGAAGTGCCATCGGTATCATCATCGGCCAGGAACTGGGCGCCGGACTCAACCACGATGTAAAAGCCAATGCCAACCGACTAAGCGTATTTGCGGTTGTTATTTGTCTGGTAACAGGTGGTATGATGTTTATTCTTGCTCCTTATTTTCCTGAAATATATAACACAAACAACGAAGTACGGCAGATGGCGGCATCTTTCATCCGCATCATGGCACTCATGATGCCGATCAACTCTTATGCCAATGCCTCCTACTTTATCATTCGCTCCGGAGGTAAGACATGGATTACCTTTCTGTCAGACTCTTGCTTCGGGTGGTTTATCAGCATACCGGCAGCTTACGTCCTTGTGTTTTTCACAGCGCTGCCAATTGTATTAATTTACTTCTTTGTACAGCTCTTAGAAATTCTGAAGTGTATCGTAGGTTTCATTCTTGTCCAAAAAGGTATCTGGATCAATGATATTACCGTAAACACCAACGCTTGATAAATTCAGCTATATTTTAAAAATGTATCCACCAAAAAAATCGGCTTCATAAGCCGATTTTTATTAATCCATAGCCGGTTCATCTCCCGGTTGTATACCCCAGAGATAGCGATCCAATTCACTGATGCCATCTTTTTCTTCCGGTAATAAGGCTTTAGAGAATTGTGTTTCATACAACTCCTGATAAACACCGTGTTTCTTAACCAAATCTTTATGCTGGCCGCGTTCAACGATTTCTCCATCCTTGACCACAAGAATTTCATCCGCTGCCAGAATCGTTGACAAACGATGGGCAATCAAGATACTGGTGCGGCTTTGAATGATCGGGTCAATGGCTTCCTGAATCTTCTGTTCAGAAATGGAATCCAAAGCTGAGGTTGCCTCATCAAATATAAAGATGGTTGGATTCTTCAGCAAGATACGAGCAATAGAGATTCGCTGTTTCTCTCCTCCGGAGAGCTTTAATCCCCTGTTTCCCACCATGGTATCCAAACCGGTTTCCTGACGTGATACAAAGTCATAGATATTGGCCTTCTTTAAGGCTTCTATCATCTCATCTTCCGTAGCATCCGGTTTAGCGTAGAGAAGATTATCCCGAATGGTTCCATTGAATAAATAAGTCTCCTGGGATACGACACCCACCTGTGAACGAAGGAAATGCAGGTCCAGTTTTCTTACATCATTTCCATCAAAGGTCACACTTCCGGAATCTACATCATATAAGCGCGGTATCAAATTGATAATGGTACTTTTACCGGAACCCGATGGTCCTACAATCGCAATACTGTGACCGGCATTGAGATCAAAACTGACTTTTTTTAAGATTTTACGCTCTTTATCATAGGAGAAATCCACATTATGGAAGGAAACATTTCCCACCACTGTATCCGGAATAATCGCATCCGGTGCATTTTCAATTTCTACCGGAATATCCAGATATTCAAATAAGCGGTTAAATAAAGCCATTGAACGTATCCAGTCCACCTGAATATTTAATAAAGAATTTACCGGACCATACATTCTCGATAATAACGATACCAGAACCGTCACATCACCAACGGTGAGATTCTCATTGTATTTGATCATTAAAAGACCGCCCACAAAATATACTAACATCGGTCCGATACTGGTAAAGGTACGAAGAATCACAAAGAACCATTGACCGGCCATCCGCTCACGGATATTGAGCTTGATCATGCGGTCATTGACTTTTTCATACCGCTCATATTCATATTCTTCTTTTCCAAACAGCTTACTGAGAAGCTGTCCGCTTACCGACAGCGTCTCATTTAAGATGCCGTTAATCTCATCGTTGCACGCTTGACTTTCATTCGCAAATTTCCAGCGGGTCTTTCCTGCCCGACGAGTTGGAATGGTAAATAACGGTACAACAATCATTCCCACAAGGGCCATGATCCAGTTTTTCTGAAACATCGCAACCACGGATATGATCAAAGTGATCGTATTGGAGATAATGCTGTTGAAAGTATTGGTGAAAACACTTTGAACCCCATCAATATCACTTGTCATGCGGGTGATGATATCGCCCTGATTATTGCTGGTAAAAAAGCGCTGGGACATCTTTTGAAGATGAGAGTACATCTGGTTTCGCATATCATAGGTAATATGCTGGGAAATCCATGTATTAATATAACTTTCCGCCATCCCAATTAAGTTGGCAAAAAAGGTGACTCCAAGAGACAAAAGTATATAATAGACAAGCGCATTGAGATCCTGCTTAATCAAACCTTCATCGACGATTTTACCTGTCAAAATGGTTGGCAACAAATTAAAAAAGGAACTGGCTCCAATACATAATAAAACCAAAAATAAAGATTTTTTATATGGCTTTAAGTAACTGAGAACTCTAAGTAAAAGCTCTTTTGTGACTTTTGGCTGGGCAGCTTTTTCTTCCTCGGTCATATATTTACCGCCCATCTGTCCACGCGGTCCACCCATTCCAGGTCCACCAGGTCCAGGCATAGAATCACCTCCGATTATTCTGTTTCAATCATATCAAAAAAAAGAAGACAACGTATAAGTATTTAAAAAAAATAATCCTCCATGGAAACACCATATACCAGAGAACAAGTGCATACAGAGGGCAAAAAACGCGAACCATATAATAAAAATAGAATCTTAAAACAATAAAAGAATAATGGATCCCGATAAAAAAAATACACCTCTGGAACTGAGAGATACTGTCAATATCAATCAATTTCCACAGGTGTTCTTTTTAAAAACCCCGGTTTATGACCCCGGTTAACTTTGGATAAACCCCGCTAAAGTTTGGTTATCCTGAAGGATTAATCGTACCGTCTTTATTATATGCAATCTAATATATTCATCGAATCCAATTCCAGAAATGCTTCTATCCAGAGTCTGGATTTGCCGGAATTATGAATGAATTTATCAATGATCTGTTGTGAATCAAAGTCGGCACCGGATGCCTTTTCACAGAACCATGTTTGATTGTTTAATGATACCCTTGCCTGATTATCTTGAAGTGCCGGATCTTCTTTTAAGGTAATCTTTTCCATCCATTCTTTCTGAATATCTGTAATCATGAAATCACCTTTTAAAGGTTTGAAACAATTCTCAGGATTCTCTAATACTCTTGAGGCAATATATACAAGGGATACTAAACCATCATAATTGTTCTGTGGATGTGCATTCGCTCCTAAATGCATGCACCTGGATGATACTTCAATGGTCAACGGTGTTGGTGATCGTTTGGGAATCTCTTTTAAGCAGTCAATCATCGCAAAAGAGATAAATCCATAAGGATATGGTTTACATACAGTCTCTTGGGATATGAACTTAGTTCCAAGATCCTCCAAAGCTTCTTTCCGGTTAGGATTTTTTGCGATCAAATACATTAACCCATCTTTTGATTCTAAAGCTCTTTTATTACAGGTAAATCCATTTTTGACAAGTCCTGCCGCTTTAAACCCATTGGATGCGGCAATGGCCGGGATATAACTACCGGCAAGGGAGCCATGACTTCCCCTGCTTCCCGATGAAAAACATGAAGCCAAAGCCATAGCTTCCACCATTTGATCAACTGTGAATCCATAAAGTCGTCCGGCGGCGGCTGCAGCCCCCATCGCTCCGACAACTCCGGTTGTATACCACCCACCGGATGCATCTGTATTTTTAAATAGACATACTCCAATGCGGCATAGTACTTCCATTCCTACACAAAGGGCTTTTGCGGCTTCAAGTAAAGTGACTGTCTGTTTCCTTGCCACTCCCAGAATGGCACTGGCAACCGGTCCGCAGGGATGCGTTGTCGTATCATAATGAATGTCATCGTAGGCAAGAACTGCGCTGCTGAAACAATCTACTTCCACTACTTGTGATAAACTCAGTCTCTCTTTACGCTGTAAGGGTGAGAACTCTCCATTTCCGTCACTTTGATGATATTTCACCAGCAGATCTACCTCGGGGGTATGAGCACCCTGAATCAAAGCTCCGTAATAATTTAAAAGTGCATATCGATACTCAACGGAAGGAATAATATCCCCTGTCGCAAAGATGGCTAATTCTTTTAAGAAATCCATAATTCTACAATTTCACTGGATATATTGCCGCAAGACCGCCATCCACAAGAATCTCAACACCATTGATATAAGCAGACTCATCACTGCCTAAGAATACGGCTGTATTGGCAATATCACTCACATTTCCGACTCTGCCTGCCGGAATCAATGTAGAACGATATGCTCTTCGTTCTTCTTCCTCTTGTTCAGAACGTCCAAGTTCTTTTGTGGCTGCACCGGTAGGAATAATTCCCGGGGCAATCGCATTTACACGAATCTTTTTGGAACGAAGTTCGTTTGTCCATGTATGAATAAATGATTTCACTGCGGATTTAGCTGCGATATATAAGCTAAAATCCGGCAGACCTAAGGATGCAGTTACCGATGTATTCAACAAAATAACCGAGCCTTGAGGCATATAAGGAATACAAGCCTGGGCTGTAAAATAAGTGCCGAGTACATTGGTGTACATCACTCTGTCAAATTCTTTCTGTGTTACATCCATCAAGGAGACATAATTTCCTACACCGGCATTCGCAAATACGATATCAATACCGCCGCGTTTTTCAACAATCTGTTTGGCAGCATTTACCATATCATCTTTATTTCCGACATCTACCGCAAAATAATCAATATTATGGCCGATCTTTTCAACTGCTTCCTGTAATACATTTTCTCTTCTGCCTGTGATATATACATAAGCACCCTGTTCCACATAAGCTTTTGCTACTTCGAATCCAATACCGGTTCCTCCACCGGTAATCAGTGCCGTTTTACCTTCTAAGCGCATAATATCTTCTCCTAGTAATCTGTGCTTGCAGATACTTCAGCAAACTTTTCAGCTTCTTCAATACGTGCCTTAGCAGTATCGATAACTACCTTGCAGGCATCGCTTCCCATGATTAATCTAAATGGTGTTTCATCTGCATAAGCCATCTTGAAGACTAATTCTCCGGCTTTCTTAGGGTCACCTGGCTGCTGTCTCTGGTTGGTAGCCTGGGCTCTTTTCCATGTAGTATCCTTATAGGCATCTACCTTTAATGGAGCTGCCTTGTATGCCTCATCATAGAAGTGTGTACGGAATGCTCCCGGTTCAATAACCATAACCTTGATTCCAAGCGGTGCTACTTCCTTTGCCAGACCATCAGTTAATAAGTCTAAGGCTGCCTTGGATGATGCATAGTATCCGGATGCGATCGCAGAGCGCTCAGCTGCGATAGAAGTTGTGTTCATGATGACACCGGACTTCTGTTCACGCATGATCGGAAGTACTTCCTTGATCATATTGATCGGACCGAATAAGTTCGTTTCATATAGTTCATGAATGGCATCCCATTCACCTTCTTCTACAGAAGATCTGTATCCATGACCTGCATTGTTGATAAGTACATCTACGGTACCGAATTTTTCAACAGCTGCCTTTACTACTTCTGTCATTCTTTCCTTATCAGCCATATCGAGTGTCATCGGAAGGCATGTTTCAGGATAATCCTTAGCGATACCTTCTAATTTGGCAAGACTTCTAGCTGTAATAACAGCGTTATCACCACCCGCTAATACAGCTCTGGCGATTCCTTCTCCGATTCCTCCGGAACTTGCTCCGGTAATGATCCATGTTTTAGACATATGTATTTTCCTCCTCAGGATTGTTCCTGTTTTCTGATTACAGAATAGGCTTAAATAGACAAAATGTACAATATAAGTTAAACATGAAAGCTATAACTACATGTTATAGTGAAACGCACAAAAAAATCTCCCGAAGGAGATCCTTTTTTGTGAATGCCTAAAGGAGGTCGGAGGAAGTATCCTCGGTAATACCCGAGGCAAAGACACCCGCAATATGCAGTACAGCTGCCATAAAAATCATTATGATTCCAAGGATTGGATACAGTCCCACTTTCGGATTGATTGCTTCATAGATATCTAAGATACCCTTAACCACCGATCCAAATGTCAACATCGTAATTCCCCCTGCATACATCTGCAATACGGAAGGATTGGGAACCATGGATGCTCTAAAGGCAAATAATCCAAAGGGAACTACCCCGCCAAGTAACGGAATCAAGAAAGCGTAAATCATAAAATAGGAGTAAACGCCTCTGGTAAATAAACCATAAATAAAGCCAAATAACGCAAATATGATCGTCATGATCAAAAACATGACACAGTACTTAAATAATTCTTTTTTAAAATGTGAATACATAAACCGCTCCCCTTTATCTATATGTATATATGTAAGAAGGCCTTGTATTACCGGTTCGTACCCGGTTCATAGAAGAAACTCCATCCCTCATCATCTGTTCTGAATTCTTTACGGAACCACTCTTCCCAATCTGCAGAAAAATCATCATTGGAATAATCACGTTTATAGTTTTCGAAATAATTATCAAACCAATTACCACTCTGGCTGTCCGAATCATTTCGATTGCTTTGGGAATTACCGCTGCCATATCCATACGCATAATCTTCTTCGTCTGTTTCCGTTTCTGAATCCTTTTGATCACTCAGATTCTTACCAAACTCCGAATTATATGTTTTTGGTTCAAAGTCTTCTTCTTTTTCTGCAGCGGATACCTCATCCTTTTTTTCTGTATCGGATGATGTTTCCTGTTTTTCTTCCTGCTTAGGCTGTACAGTTGTCTGCTTTTCTTCATTTTTCAATTGATAAGCAGTCGTCTGAGTTGTAGGCATTTCTTCTGTCTGTTCTTTAGAAATCACAAAGGTATCCATTAATATGTAACCGGTTAAACCGGCCACAAGAATACCCGATGTAATTCCTACTGCATACTTGTGCATAATGAATCTTACCCCTTTCAATAGTTCATCTTTGATGAACAGCTCAACCATTCAATAAGGAAAATAATTTTCCAATATAAATCAGGGTTCCTCCTCCCTCTTTGGCAAATTCCAATTATGAGGTACCTAGACGGCCGCAGGACAGAACCCCTTATATCCCGTTGCTTCGCCCGTTCCTCTCTGTTGGTATATATCTTTACCGTAAAAAAAGACCTTTTTTACGGTTGACTTTATTCTATGGAAATAAAGTTAAAATCAGGTAAGAAAGGTCTTATTTTTTTTATTTTTTGATTTTGACGATAAAGGTACTGCCCTCACCCGGGGTTGATTTTACATCTACTTCACCTTCATGATACCCGGCAATCTGCTTTACTAAAGATAAACCAAGTCCGGTTCCGCTGGTATTTCTTGAATCGTCTACCTGGTAGAACCGTGTCCAGATCTTATCGATATCCTTTTGAGCAATTCCTATGCCATCATCTGCCACAGTAAATACTACATGATCGCCCCAATCAGACAATTTAAGCCAGACATGCCCGTCTTCCTTTCCGTATCGAACGGCATTTTGAAGCAGATTGTTGATTAAAAGAACCATTAATTCCGTATTCACCTTAGCAGTGATTTGATTACCTAAATCATATTCAAAATGTGTATTCTTATCGGAAATAATTTCATAATCCTGGGCACAGGTTTGAATGAGTTTAGAAAGATCGGTATCCACTTTCGGATATTTCTCTGTCTGCTGTTCGATTCGTGTAAATATCAACAATGTTTCAATCATATTGGACATCCGATATCCCTGCTTCTGGATAGCCTCTAAAGATGTATACATGTCCTCGGTTGAGTCAACATGATCAAAGGCATAATCGCATTGTGCCAATATAATGGATACCGGTGTTCGAAGTTCATGAGACGCATTAGAAGTAAAACGCTTCTGGGCTTCAAAGGTTTCCTCTAAGCGGTCAAACATCGCATTAAAGTGATTGGACATCTCCCAGAATTCATCCCCGGTATTCTCGATTTCAATACGCTTTGATAAATCCGTTCCTGTGCGGATTTGTTCCGCGGTCTCGTTGATCTGGCGCATCGGCCTTAATAAGCGCTTGGTTAAAAACCAACCTCCGGCAATCCCGATGGCGATAAATACCGGAACTAAAAGTAATACATTTAAATGTCTCGATAAAATTTCCCAGACATCATTGGTCTTCGGTGTTACTCCGCGAATCCAGATATATTCCCGAAACGGAATCCTTAATTTCATATCGTACACATAATAATTCATTTTCCCTAACGGTACGATTCTCAGCTCTTCATTTTTTAATTCCACATCATCTAAACCATCGTTCGAGAAATTTCCTAATGAATGGGAACCGTCTTCGTGATAGAACATAAATTCAATATCATCAACCACAAAATCAAAGGAATTGAAATAGTTATAGTCGCCACGCACCAGAATATCCTGGGCAAACTGGCTGTCATTGATCAAGACATAGTACTCCTGAACCTTATTGATCAAAGTTACTTCGGTATCATTTTGCCCATAATAATTGGCAATATAAACTAAGACTGCCATCATTGCCGATGAAATTAGTATCAATATTACGGTAAACCATGCCGTTAATTTTACTTTAATGGATTTGATCATTGGTCCACCTTCAATACGTAGCCGGCACCTCTAACAGTATGTAACAATTTTACATCACTGTCTCCATCAATTTTTTTCCGAAGATAATTCATATATACATCGATGATCTTAGTGCCTCCGTCGTAATCATATCCCCAGACATGATTTAAGATTTTAGTGCGGGATAATACCCGTCCCTGGTTAATAATCAAATATTCCAACAGGGCAAACTCCTTCTGAGTTAATTCTATTTCTCGCTCACCCCGTTTTACTACGTGGGTATCGGCATCCAGAGTTAAATCATCAGCGCGATATACATTGGATGTATTTCCGGCTGCCGTACGGGTTACAGCGCGTATACGGGCATATAATTCATCAAAAGAAAATGGCTTTACAATATAATCGTTGGCTCCGGCATTTAATCCGGAAACTTTATCGTCAATCGTATCTTTGGCAGTCAAAAGAATGACAGGCGTTGAATTGGATTGTCTTCTTATCGTTCTTAGAGCATCTAAACCACTCATCACCGGCATTAAAATATCCATAATCGCAATATCATAATCTCCATATAAAATATGGTCGACTGCTTCTTCTCCATTAAAACAGGTATCCACATCGTAGCCTTCTGCCTTCAATTTTTTTACGATAATTTCATTCATATCGACATTATCTTCTGCGATTAATACTTTCAAATGGCATCCCTCCTGTTCTAATCAAATGATTGTGTTATCTCCATCCCATTGCCGTTTCATAGGCAACAATGGTTTCCACATTGGCTCTTTCCACATCCGACAACATCGAATTATCAAAATTGGCAGCCTCAATGGTTGGTGTATACCAGCTCTGGTTGTTAAAATACGCCTGAATTTCCGGTGTCACAAATTTACGGCCATGACGGGCATAAATTTCATTAATGGCAAGCTGGCAATCATCATATGAGAATCCGGATAACTCGGATGAGCTGATATAACGGGTATTGGAATCCGGGATCAAAAAAGATCCGGTATTGGCAGGTGCTTGTTGTTCAACAGCCGGTTGTTCAGCTGTTGAAGATTCATTGTTCGTACTTGGCATTTCTTCAATTCCGCCTAATTCTGCCAATATATCATCTACATGTTTTGCCTTGATCGTAAAATCCGGTAATTGAATTGGTTTTGGATAATCCAAATTCCAAGTTATGACAGTTTGGATCGATTTTTGAATATTGTTGATTTCTTCATTATATTCATCTTCGCTTAAGCTTTTTTCATCCAGATAATAGGAATCAATACTTTGATTATTATCATAATCTACCTTGGATTCATGAAGTAATTCCATATTGGAGACAAGCGTTTTTCCTTCCAGTTCAAAGCGGGTAATCGATGTTGACCAATTTTCATCCCCGGCACTCTCCATAAAATAAAGCGGTCCGCCCTTTTCAGTCTGGAACAATTGATAATAACATCCTCCGGCTACCTGTACCGGCATTCCATCATGATGATATACACGTACGGCACTGTCGTTGAGATAACTGTATATATGCATGACGGCAACCGCATTATCGTGTTCTCCGGTAAAGAAAATCAATTCCGGAATTCCATCTTTGGTGATGTCGACAAGAGCTGTCTGTTTAGAATTTGTTGCAGCATAGCTATAACCGGTATCCAGAGAGTTTTCATAGGAATAAATGGCATCCCGATTATCTTTTAATACATTATAATAAGCAGCATATGCTGCATCGGTATGATCTTCTGTTACCTCTTCGGTCTTAGAAACATCTTGAAGATCCTCACTCGATGAGCATCCGGTAAGTAAAGCGGCAATACATGCCAATGCCACAATTTTTTTCATAATATTCTTCCTTTTTTTACTTTGATGATAGTATTTTAACACAAGAAAAGGACGTTATAAAACGCCCTTACTGTTCAATCATGGAAACAATTGCGTTAATGGCAGAATCCATCAGCTTTTTCGTATTAACTTCATCAATACCCGCAATCCATGTATTACAATTTTGAAATGGAATCAATATTCGTTTAGCACGGCTGGATCCAACCGCATGCGCCATCTTTGCGGTCACTTCCCCTAACATGGAATCGGCAATCACAATTCCAATCGGTCCTATGATAATATCCGCACGAGATGCACAGACTACAACCGCATTTTCACCGGTGGCGCCCTGGTCTGCTCCTGCTTTGAGCATAGCCGAAGTAGCTAATGTATTGGTTCCTACTGCCGTTATTTTAATATCCGGTTTGATTGCCTTTAACCCGATAATTAACTGTCTTCCGATACCGCCGCCCTGGGCATCAATGACTAATATTTCCATATTAGATTTCTTTTAATACCTTTCTTTTCACATCGATGATGGACATTCCCATCACTTTCGCGATGGCCTTTAAGCTTTCATATTCCGGATATTCACGTACGGTTCCATCCGGTAAAGTTACAACTTTTAAATCGACAATTCCAAGATCTGTCATTACAGAACGGGATGCTCTTGGTAAGATGACTCTTTCCATTTTCTCCTTACGCATACCGATGGTCGTGGTATTTTCAAAAATCAAAGACGTAATCTTATTTAGATTTTCTTCTTTACATAAAACCACGAGTTCATAAGCAGGACGATTCTTTTTCATAAATACCGGAATATAATGCACATCACGGGCTCCGTTATCCATCAAAAGCTCCATCACATACCCTAGTTCTTCACCCGTGATATCATCAATCGTACTCTCTAATTTGATGATGGTATCATTACTTTCTTCTTTTACCTTAATATCCATCGCACGAACCATGCTTGGACGTTTATAAGCACGTTTACCGGCACCGATTCCGATCGCGTTAATACCAAATGCCTCCGGCAGTGTATCGCTTGTCATGATAGCGGCCGCAATGGCTGCACCTGTCGGAGTTACCAGTTCTCCCTTTTGGTTTTGAATCTGTAAAGATAAATCGGAAGCTTCCACAATATGAGCAACCGCAGGTACCGGAACCGATAAGATTCCATGAGCTGCTCTAACACTTCCCTGTCCTTCTCCCAGATATGGAATAATAACGTTATCAAATCCCAAATTATCGAATAATACAGCAGCACTAATCACATCTACGATGGAATCCACAGCACCGACTTCATGGAAGTGAACTTCATCTTTCGGAATACCGTGCGCTTTAGATTCCGCTTCGGCAATAATATCAAAGATTTTTAAAGAAAGAGCACGTGCAGAATCACTCATTTGAGCGCCATTGATGATCTCCGTAATTTCCTTCATTCCACGATGTTCATGATGATGGTGATGATGTTCGTGATCGTGGTCATGATTGTGATCGTGGTCATGTTCGTGATCGTGGTCATGTTCGTGATCGTGATGATGTTCGTGGTCATGGTCATGATGATGGTGATCATCTAATTCATGTTCATGTCCATATAAATATTCCATATCATGATCATGGTTATCTTGATCTAAAATGACATCAAAGTCACATGCTTCAATATCGGATTTAATAACTTTCTTAATTTCTGTTCGAAAGCCGGAAACCGGTAAGCTGTTCAATACTTCATTTAATACATCTATATCCGCACCTAAATCAATCATAGAGGCAACAAACATATCACCACTGATTCCTGTACTGCAATCTAAATATAATGTCTTGCTCATTTCTTGTCCTTTCTTAATACTTCATTCATACTGCCGGTACGATATCCCTTTAAATCAAGGCTTACATAGTCAAATCCAAATTCTTTAAATTTCGTATCAATCATTTCATTATTATTTAGAATTACTATAAAATCTTCCGGTTTTACTTCAATACGGGCCAGATTTCCATGCACTCTGACACGATATTGCGTAAGTCCCAGATCCTTTAAAACGTTTTCTGCCTTCTCTGCCCGTTCCAATCCTTCTTTGGTAATGCGATGTCCATATACAAAGCGCGTTGCCAGACAGGCAAAGGAAGATTTATCCCATGTCGGAAGATGCAGCTCTTTGGAGTACTCACGAATCTCCGCCTTTGATAGATCACAGATTTGAAGAGGTGATAATACATTTAATTCCCGGATGGCTCTCATTCCGGGACGGTAATCACCGATATCATCCATATTGCTGCCTTCTACCAAAATCGGAAAGCCATGATCCTTGGCAAGCTGTACCATATTTGAAAATAAATATTTCTTACAGTGATAACAGCGGTCAACAGGATTGGAGACATACTCTTCCAGACTCAATTCATTGGAATGGAATGTAATATGCTTTATACCTTCTTTTTCTAAAAATTCGGCTGCTTCATCTCTTTCCCGGTGTGGAAAAGATGGTGAAATAGCTGTAATCGCAAGGCAGTTATCTCCCAATACATCATGGGCTACCTTAATTAAAAAAGTAGAGTCTACACCTCCGGAATACGCAACCGCAATCCTTCCTTTTTCACGGAAAAACTCCTTTAGTTTTTCTAGTTTATTCATCGATTTCTCCTTTCGATGCCAATCGATTGATTTGCGTAGCTACATAACCTGCACCATATCCATTGTCAATATTTACAACCGCAATTCCATTGGCACAGGAATTGATCATGGTAAGTAAAGCGGATAATCCATGCATAGAAGCACCATATCCTACGGATGTTGGAACCGCAATGACAGGATTTGTGACAAGACCGCCAAGTACGCTTGCCAGAGCTCCTTCCATGCCGGCAACCGCAACCACACAATTAGCATCCCGTATTTCATCAATCTGTGACATTAAACGATGTAAGCCGCTGACACCTACATCATAATGACGACTGACTTTAGCTCCAAAGAATTCAGCCGTTTTGGCTGCTTCTTCGGAAACATATAAATCAGCTGTTCCGGCAGAACATACCGCAATATGTCCTACTCTTTTCTTATCTTTATTTTCAATCTTTAATATCTTTGAGACTTCATCATATTCGACCTGGGGTAACACCTCACGGATCAATTCATATTGATGATAAGAAGCCCTGGTTCCAAATACTTCTCCATTGGCTTCATATAGCTTTAAGTAAATATCTTTCAAATAAGCATCCGGTTTTGACTGGCAGAAAACCACTTCCGGAAATCCGGTCCGCTGCAGTCTGCCTGTATCCAGTTTGGCGAAATTCAGGTCCATAAATGACTCATTCTGAAGCAGTTTTTTTGCCTCTTCAGGCTCTAATGTCTGATTTTTTACCTGTTCTAATATAACATCTATATTCATTTCTTTTTCCTCAGTTAGAATTATATAACGACCTTACAAACAAAAACAACAGGATTGCCCTGTTGTTTCTGCGTACTAATTTTTTGAGAGAGAAATGTTTTTGTATATGTAAACCGTCCATCCTTTCCACTGGACGATTACAGAATATAAGATAAAGGTTAAAAATTGATTAGAAAATTATGTGAAATTATTAATTTTTTTTATAAATTAAATCAGCTCCTCTAAATCATCCGAGGCATAGGTAATCTGGTCCATAATGATGTAGAGTCTGTCTACATTGGACTCACATTTTTCATAGTGCGCCCCGCTTTTTAAGTTTTCCGGGATATTATACAACCCCAGTCTAAGATCATCGCACACAACACCTATCAGCTCTAAGGCAAAGTTCAACTGCTGGTTAGCCTTACGCAGCAATTTCTTTCTTTCACTTGGCTTCATCAGTTTTTCTCCTTTATCTTTAATTCCAGGACTATCATAAGATCCCGACTTAACTTTTCATCTGTGTAAGCTCTCAAAGAGTCTACAAGGTCAATCAAATCAAAAAGACCGCTTTGACCATTCCACCATCCTTCTACATAGTCCATCACCAGATGAATTGTTAGCTCACCGTTATCTAATTGAAGTGAAGTTTCATAAATATCTGTCATTTTAGAAATCTCATGAATTTTTTCAAAGATTTTTTCTAACCGCTTCCTCATTGAATTTGACATCTCTTGCGAAATAAAAGTTGGTTTGAGGTACCATTCATTAAAATTCTCCATTAAGATACTCCTCCTTTGTGATCTTTACTTTTCTAAATCCCAGCATCAACTGCATTTCTCCGTAATTTCCCGGGTAAAACTCAATATAGTCAGCTTCACGCACTGCATCTAAGAATTCCTGAGGTTTGTCAATATAGATTTCTTTCATATTGACGGTGATTTCCTGGTCACGTGTCCACTTTTCTGATTCATGAGTCATGACTACCTTGGCATCCGGAAACATTTTCTTCATGGCAGCTTCTGCTCTTTTCATGGCATTTACTTTTTCGGGTACAACAATCACGGAATCTCTTTCCAACTCGGTCATAATCTCGTGTAAATGCCGGTAAAAATACATTTCGTCCATTTTTGCTTCACTCCTTTCATGAACGTCGAGGGTTTGCCCTCTGTATATACAGGGGCAGGCGTCAACCCTTTCACCTGTCACCTGCAGGGTGTAGGCACTCGGTTTTAACCCTCTTTTCTAAAGACCTAAAGTCTTTCACCTTATATACGGCAATCGTTCACATAAATACGGTGATTTCAGCCTAAAAACGATAAAAAAGTAAAAAAAAAACCAAGTTTTTAAAACTTGGCTGTTATACTCCATAAATTATATTTTTTACCACTTTGACAAGTGTTTCCATCTGTTCGATATCTGCATATTCAAACCGACTGTGATGGTTATAGGACCCGGTTCCTAAATTTGGACAAATCAAGCCCTTTGCCGACAACATTGCTCCATCCGTTCCGCCGCGGATCGGAATGGATACCGATTTCATGCCCGTCTTTTCAATGGCTTTCTTTGCCAGATCGACCGTTGACATATCCCCTTTCATAAAAGAAGCCAAATTATAGTACTGGTCTGTGATCACAATAGCTGTGCTATCCGGATACTTTTCATTCATAATATCTACTAAATGAAGCATTTCCTGTTTCTGGTTTTCAAATAGTTCCATATCGTGATTACGAATCAGATAATACAGAGAGGCTTTCTCACATTCACCTTTCATCTCCAAAAGATGATAAAAGCCTTCATATCCTTCGGTTTTTTCAGGAACCATATCTTTTGGCATCATGGACATAAACTGACCTGCCAAAAGTGCGGCATTCACCATTTTTCCTTTCGCACTGCCCGGATGAATGGCATTTCCTTTAAAGGATACAATGGCCTTAGCTGCATTGAATGTCTCATAATCGATGGAATCCGGTCTGTCGCCATCGACGGTATAGGCATATTTAGGGCAGAACTTCTCTAAATCAAAATGATCGACTCCCCGTCCGATTTCCTCATCCGGTGTAAAGGCAATATAGATCGTTCCATGTGGCTTCTTTTCACAAATCACCTCTTCTAAAGACTGCATGATAATCGCAATTCCGGCCTTATCATCCGCCCCTAAAAGTGTAGTTCCATCGGTCACAATCAAATCATGACCAATCGAATCGTTGAGTGTTTCAAACATGGAAGGATTCATCATCCAGTCCGGACTCAATGCGATATCTTTTCCGTCATACGATGAAACCTGACGCCATTTAATATTGGCTCCGCTCATTTCCAAAGCCGTATCCATATGGGATATAAAACCAACAGAATCCAAATTCGGGGCTGTTGCCTCTAATATGGCATATACAACCCCGAATTCATCTCTTTCTACATGATCGAATCCCATGGTCAGGCATTCTTCTTTGAGCGCATCCGCTAAAACAAGCTGTTTGGCAGTGCTGGGAACACTTAGACTTGTCTCATCGGATTGGGTATCGTAGGAAACGTATCGAACCAGACGTTCTTTGACAGACATTAGATCAACTCCGAAGCAAGACCCGGAACGATCTGCTTCTTCCGTGATACAAAGCCTTTTTCTTCAAATTCATGAATAACCGAAGCGAGCATCGGCGCTAAACTTCCGACATAGATAAAGCGGCTTCCCTTGCCTTCCACATTGGTGAAGGTCATTAAATATAGATCAAAGTTATGCGCTTTATTTTCTTCGGTCAGATATCTTTCGAAATCTTCTTTGATTTCATCGACTACGGATAAATCAAAGATAAATACCTGAGCAACCGCAATATGTTTACCGTTTAAGATATATTCCTTATTGTCACGGTATAAGATCTTATCAAAGGATTTGCCACGAATCGTTGCGGTATTCTCAAACAACTCCGTTGCCATTTCCTGACAGTTGAATCCAAATTTCTCCTCAAGGGATTTTGCCATCATTCGATCCACTTCCGTACATGTCGGTGAATGGAAATTCATCGTATCCGAGATCATTCCGTAGGCAATCAATTTAGCGCATGTTTCTGACATCTCGATTCCGTATTCATGGAACATCAGGGCCACAATCGTACAGGATGATCCTACTATCATATTGCGGAATACAATCGGAACGGATGTTTCAATATCGCCGATTCTATGATGGTCCACAATCTCAACGATTTCTGCCTGATCGA
>JAGAWH010000028.1 GCA_017941505.1 Faecalicoccus sp.
CCAAAGTTCCGGTGCCGGCAGTGAACCTTTTTCCTTAAAACGCGCAAGCTGTTCTTTAACACCATCTACCTGGTTGACATAGATGTGGGCATCTTTGATCGACCAGTCAATTGTTCCTGCTTCCAGTCCTGTCACATGCGCAATCATCTTGAGTAATACCGCATATTGTGTCACATTAAACGGTAATCCTAAAGGCACATCACAGCTTCTCTGGTGAACCCAGATATTGAGCTTACCATCGGTAATATCCCATTCACTGGACCAGACACAGCTTGGAAGTACGGCTGTATCTAAATAATCATCCTGCCAAAGGGAAATGACACGGCGTCTATCTTCCGGTTGATTCTTGATAGAATCAATTAATTTATCAATCAAACCAAAGCGCTTTACAATATATCCATAGGCAGTACCAATCGTATAGGCATAGGAAGAATCAAAATGTTTTAAAACTTTACCAGTTTTTTCATCCTTCCAATCTCCGTTTTCATCGATTTCCCAAAGATCCCATATATGAACATTACGGTCCTGAAGCCAGCGTACATCATTCGATTGTGCTTGATAAATCCACAACATCTCTAAAACTGCCTGGCGGATAAATAACTGCTTGGTCGTAAGAATCGGAAATTCTTTCGATAAATCCAATTGAAAATGCGCACTTGGAATCTTAATGGTATCAACACCGGTTCGATTATGAACCTGCTTCCCGTTTGTTAATATGTTTTCGCATAAATCGCAATATAATTCATCCCATCTAGTCATCTTCATTCTCCTGTATTAAATCATTAATGTATTTGGCAAACGCATCTTCATCCCCGGTAAATGGGTAAACTACATCCGCTACCGCTTTCACATCATCGGTACCATCACTTAAACAGACACCGATACCCGCCATCTTTAATAAACGGATATCCGATGACGCATTACCAATCGCAATAGTTTCCTTTAAGTCAATTTTGTATTTCTTACAGATCCGGTCAAAGGCATAACCTTTATTGACCCTCGGATTCATAAATTCAAATAAATTTAGATCTGCCATGGAGCCGGCACACTCATCATCATAGTAATGTTTCGCTCTTTCTAAGACCCTTGGCATATTATTGGGCTCACAATACAACATGAGCTTATTGACATCATAGTGCTTTAAAAACTCTGTTAAACTGGTTTCTACCTCGGTCTCACCGAATTTCTGGGCATGTTTACGGGTTCGATACGTCGATTTGTTGATATAACGGGTCTTACCCATCTGTACATAGAAATATGCACCTAAATCCGAGAAAAAGTGCATGGCCTTGGTAGCCGCCTTACCGGATAACAGATGATAAAACTCTCTGGTATCGCTGTGGGCATCGTATACGACACCTCCATTCATACCGATAATAAAATCAATATAAGTCGCAAGACCGAAGTTCTGCAGCATTTCATAGATGGTAGGAACCGGACGACTCGATGTGATGGCGATGCCGATATCATTTTTCTTTAAAGTTAAAATCGCATTACGGTTGACTCTTGAGATATTTAAATTGTCATCGAGTAATGCGCCTTCCAGAGATACCACAATTAATTTATAGGGTATCATTCTTATCCCTCCATCCATTTCAGGCTAGACATTATATTGATAAAATGCGAAATACGCTTTAAAAGCTTCGTAAATATCCGCTTTAGAAGATACTTCAAATGGGGCATGCATATTCAACAACGGTACACCTGCATCGACAACCTGCATACCGTAATTGGCTAAGATGTAGGCAATCGTTCCGCCGCCTCCTGCATCCACAGCACCTAGTTCAGTCGACTGCCAGATCACATTTCCTTCATCCATCACACTTCTAAGTGAGGCAAGGTATTCGGCATTGGCATCATTAGCCCCGGCTTTACCTCGGGCACCGGAATACTTCATAAAGGCAATTCCTTTGGAAAGCTTAGCCATATTGTTAGGTGAAGATACAGAGCCATAAATCGGATCATGGGCTGCCACTACATCGGCCGACAACATATCCGAGTTCTGTAAAGCTCTTCGTACATAAATATCTCCCGAAATACCGCTTGCTTCGAGTACTTCTGCCACAAAATTTTCAAAATATCTTGAATGCATGCCGGTAGCCCCATTGGAGCCCACTTCTTCTTTATCCATTAAAAGACAAACAGCACTGCGCTCTACCTGATCTAAATTTAACTGCGCCATCATGGCCGTATAGGCACAGGATTTATCATCCTGTCCATAAGCTAAGACCATCGACTCATCCAAGCCGGCACTTCTTGCCTTTCCGGCAGGAACAATTTCAATCTCAGCTGAGAAAAAATCATCTTCTTCAATATCGTAGCGATTTTTTAATAACTGTAAGATATTTTTCTTTACGGATTCCTTTTCATCTTCAGATAAAGGAATATTTCCTACAATGAGATTCAAATTCTCGCCGGTAATAATTTCATTTCCTTTTTTCTGGATTTGATCACCGCTTAAATGAATAAGCAGATCACTAATCACAAATACCGGATCACTGTCCTTATCTCCAATCGCAATTTCTACTTCCGTACCATCCTTTTTTACCACAATTCCATACATGGCCAAAGGAATAGTTACCCATTGATACTTTTTGATTCCACCGTAATAATGGGTATCAAAATAGGCAATCTCATCATCTTCATATAATGGATTCTGTTTTAAATCTAATCTTGGAGAATCTAAATGGGCTCCGATAATATTCATTCCATCCGCAATCGGATCACTTCCCACATGCATGAGAATCAACGATTTATTCATTACGTTACAATAAACCTTGTCCTGTGGTTTTAATGTACGACCCTCATTGATGATATCTTCAATATCTTCATATCCCGAATCAATTGCCAATTTTAAAGCCTTTTTTGTAAATAAGCGCTCTGTCTTAGCCTCAGAGATAAATTCCATATAAGAATCAGTAAAAGAAGCAATATCTTTCTTCTCATTTTCATCGTATTTTAACCATGCACTCATTGTATTTCCTCCAACTCCTTAAACAAACGTTTTGAAAGATCGACTTTCGATTCCAAAGTATTCAAAAATTCGATCTGCCCACCGTTAGTATTCAACAAATCCTTTTCCTTTAACAGGTCCTGTAAGTGATGCGCCGTTCCGAAATTACCGTCAATCAATTCTACGGTGTCCGGTAACATGTCTCTTAAAAGCTTTTTAAAAAAGATAAAATGAGTACAGCCAAGTACGATGCTGTCGGGATTTGTACCCGATTTTTCAACATATCTTTTTAAAATCCCTCCGGATTTGTCTTGATCGTCTAACGCATCTTCTTCCACCAGGCGAACTAACTTAGGACATGGTACCTTGGTAATCTCATGATCAGCGGCAAAGCGATCCATTAAATCCGCAAATTTCTTTTCTCGCAAAGTAAAGTCCGTAGCCCATACGGCTATTTTTTGATGTTCTCCTCTTTCACAGGCAGGTTTTAAGGCCGGTTCCATTCCGATAATATCAATATCATAACGGTCTCTTAAATCCTGGATACAGGCACTGGTAGCTGTATTACAGGCTACGACAATCGCTTTGCATCCACGGTTTACCAGATCATCACAAATCGTAAAACATCTTTCTTTGATTTGGTCTCTTGTCTTTGTTCCATAGGGATTATTTTTCGAATCACCGATAAAAATCAGGTCTTCGTTTGGCATCATTTTGTGAATTTGATACAACACACTGACTCCACCCATACCGGAGTCAAATACGCCGACAGGTCCACTTTTTTTGGCACTCATCAAATCACTCCTCACTAGAAACGATTATAGCACAACAAGGCATAAGAAAAGAATCGGTAAGCCACCGATTCTAGTCTTCCGCATGAATTCCTTTACCCATTCGTTTCTCTTATTCTTTACGAATGCTTACATCTTCACCCATTTAGGATGTCTTCTTTATTTTAAAATTATTCCCTGGAATTCTAACGGTGTATATGTAACATAGTACCCATCTATGTTAGCGTATTTTTATTTTAATACATAATATGAAATGATCCGAGAAAGTGTCTTAATCGGTCAAATTCACGGCATTATCGGTTCGTAACCGGCTTTCTTTCGGCTTTTAAGTTACCTTCCTTCATGGCTCTTCGATCTAATTCCGCTTCAATATCTTCCGGAGTAATTCCCTTTTTGACCATCAAAACCGTAATATGATACGCTAAATCGCAAATTTCACCGACAAGTTCTTCTTTAGATTGTGAAAGGGAGGCAACTACAACTTCGGTAGCCTCTTCACCGACCTTTTTTAAGATCTTCTCAAGTCCCTTATCGTAAAGATAATTCGTATAACTTCCCTGTCTAGGATTTTCTTTACGATCCAGGGCTGTTTCGTATTCTCTTTCTAAAGCTTTCATAGAATTTCTTCTCCTTCCAGCGTACGGTAGAAGCAGCTGTATTTTCCTGTATGACAGGCTGCTCCATCCTGTTCTACCTCAATTAAAAGCGTATCCTCATCACAATCAATCAGAATGTTTTTAACATGCTGGTAATGACCGCTGGTCTCACCTTTTTTCCATAATTCCTGACGGGAGCGTGACCAATAGGTCGCAAGTCCGCTTCTTAGTGTTTCTTCCAGGCTTTCCTTGTTCATATAGCCTAACATCAATACCTGATGGGTATGAACATCCTGTACGATGCAGGGTACTAAGCCATTGCCTTTTTCAAAATCTACTTTAATCATATGCGCACCGGAATTCCTTTCTTATCCAGATACTCCTTTACTTCGGATACCGTTAATTCGCCATAGTGGAACAAAGATGCCGCTAAAGCAGCTTCGGAAACATCCTTTTCAAAGACTTCGGCAAAATGCTCCAAGGAACCGCATCCTCCGGAGGCAATCACAGGAACACTTACGCGATCATGAACGGCTTTGAGCATCTCTACATCAAAGCCCTGTTTACAGCCATCGGTATCCATGCTGGTAAGAAGGATCTCACCGGCTCCAAGAGCCACACCCTTATCAACCCATTCTAAAAGATCCATACCGGTATCAATTCTTCCACCGTTGATATATACATTCCATCCGGAACCGTCTTCTCTTTTTTTGGCATCAACCGCCAGTACGATACATTGGCAGCCAAACATATCGGCACCCTCTTTTAAAATGTTTGGATTTTTTACCGCAGCGCTGTTTAAGGATACCTTATCGGCTCCTGCCAGCAGCATGCGTCGGATATCTTCAATCGTGCGGATGCCGCCGCCTACCGTAAACGGCATAAAGATTTCTTTGGCGACTTTTTCTACTACATCGACCATCGTATCACGATGTTCATGAGAGGCCGTGATATCTAAAAATACGAGTTCATCGGCTCCCTGTTCATAATATTCACGAGCTAATTCCACCGGATCACCGACTTCCTTTAAGCCCACAAAGTTAATTCCTTTGACAACACGGCCTTCTTTTACATCAAGACACGGGATAATTCGTTTTGTATACATACTTAATCCTCACAAAGCTTGATTGCTTCTGTTAAAGACAGGGTCTTGGCATACATTGCCTTACCGGTAATCGCTGCATAAAGATCCAGATCCTTCAACTGACGAATATGTTCAATATCACGG
Organism: Faecalicoccus sp.; assembly: GCA_017941505.1. The sequence goes on from JAGAWH010000028.1 coordinate 5,569, forward strand.
ATTCCACCGGATGCAGTAATATCTAAAGAGCAGCTCTCTTTCAACTGCTTCAACATATCCAAGTTCGGACCGGCAAGCGTACCGTCTTTTGAAATATCGGTAAAGATGATGGTCTTAACACCCAATGATTCCATATCACGGGCAAAATCCAGATAATAATATTCACTGTTTTCCAGCCATCCGGACCCACATACATAACCATTCTTACAATCCAAACCGACCGCAATCTTGTCACCGTACTTGTCAAGGGCAGACTGTAACAGTTCACGGTCACGAATCGCAGAGGTTCCCAATATAACTCGGGATACACCATGTTCCAGATAATATTCAATATCCTCCATAGAGCGGATACCTCCGCCTACCTCTACAGGAACGGATACTGTTTTGGCCACTTCGCAGATCACTTCATGATTGATGCGTTTTCCGGCTTTAGCACCATCTAAATCAACAAGATGGATATATCCTGCCCCGGCACTTTCAAATTCTTTGGCAATATCAAGGATGCTGGTACCAACAACTTCTTTTTTACCGTAATCACCCTGGTACAGACGTACCGGAGCTCCATCAATTATATCTATGGCAGGTATGATAATCATTTGAATTCCTCCACAAAATACTTCAATATCGCAAGACCATCCTTTGCGCTTTTTTCCGGATGGAATTGGGCACCCAGAACATTTTCATGTCCGACAAGACCCGGAATTTTTTCAATTCCGTAACAGGAATACCCGATTAAATCTTCCGGGTTATAGTCTTGGGCATAGTAAGAATGATCATAATACACAAACGGACGAGCCGATAAATGTGCATATACAGGATGTTCTCTTTCCTTTTCTAACAGGTTCCAGCCAATATGCGGAATACGGATGTTAGGATCCTGCATGCGGATGACCTGTCCCTTTAAAAAGCCAAAGCCTTCACAATACCCGTTTTCCATGCTGGATTCAAAGATAGCCTGCATACCTAAACAGATACCTAAAAACGGTTTCTTTTGTTCGGATACTTCGCTTTTCAAAACATCATATAAGTCGGTTTCTTTTAAGTTTTTCATACAGTCCTGAAAAGCACCGACTCCGGGCAATATAATCTTATCTGCCTTTTGAATCACTTCTTTATCGGATGTGATTACACAATCAGCACCAATCTTTTTTAACGCATTTTCTACGCTGTGCAGATTACCCATGCCATAATCTATGATCGCAATCATCCTTCAAGCACTCCTTTGGAAGACGGAATCTCGGTTCCGGTAATCTTTACGGCCTCTTTTAAAGCACGGCCTAAAGCCTTAAAGATTGCTTCCACCATATGATGGTTATTGGTTCCGTATAATACATTGACATGTAATGTCAAACCGGCCTGAACCGCTAAGGCACGAAGGAATTCTTCGGTCATTTCACAGGAATAATCACCGATTTTTTCCCGGGTCAATTCGCAATGATACACAAGATACGGACGGCCGCTGATATCTAATGTCACATTACATAATGTCTCATCCATCGGCATCATAAAGTTTCCGTAACGGTTAATTCCTTTGCGGTCTCCTAAAGCTTCACGAAGACAATTTCCTAATAGGATTCCGATATCTTCGATGGTATGATGATCATCGACATAGAGATCTCCATTTGCCTTCACATCCAGATCAAATCCGGAATGAAACGCAAATAAGGTCAACATATGATCAAAGAAACCGATTCCTGTTTCAATATTGGATTTTCCTGTTCCATCTAAATTTAATGAGATGGAGATGGAAGTTTCTTTTGTCTCTCTTGATTTAGATACAGAACGCATTATGAGACCTCCTTTTCATATTGATCAAAGATCTTTTCCACCAATTGAATCTCCTGGTCAGATCCAACCGTAATACGGCAATAATCCTTTCCGTTATAGGTACGGATCGTAATATTATTTTCATTAAACTTTTTCAAAAGTGCAGCCAAATCCTTGGCACGAACTCGAATAAAGTTACCCTGAGAAGGATCTAAATAAATATTTTTATAGGATTTCTTTAATAATTCCTCTCTTCTTAACCGTGTATTTTCTACTTCCTTCTGGAAATAGTCTGCATGTTTTAAAACGATACAGCCAATCTTTTGGGATACGCTGTTGACAGAATACGTGACATGTAACGGTTTAATTTTATCCATATTTTCCTTACTTGAGATTAAGAAACCAAGACGGACACCGGCCAAACTATATGCTTTGGAAAGTGTTCTTGTGACATATAAGTTTGGACATGTATCAATTAAATCCAAAGCACTCTCATAGGCGAATTCTACATAGGCTTCATCCATCACAACAGCACATTCCGGTAAACTGTCGCAAAGCTTTTTGATCTTTGCGTTATCGACAAAATGACCGGATGGATTGTTGGGATTGGAGAAAAGCACCAGTGCCGCATCATTTTCTTTGGCAAAGGAAATAAAACCATCTAAATCGAAATCCCCTTTTTCATCAGTATCGTATTTGACAAGCTTTGCTCCATAACTGGAACAATAGTAATCATACATTCCGAAATCCGGAGACAAGGTAACTCCAGTTTTCCCACCTTTTAAGAAGGTAGAAATTACCAGTGCCAACATCGCATCGGACCCATTACCGGCTAAAAGCTGGTCGGGACTTAGATTCATAACCTTTCCATATGCCTCCAAAAGCTCGGTGCATTCATCATCGGGATAGCGGTTAAAGGCAATCGATGGGATCGCATCCTGAATCTCTTTTAAAATTTCATCTTTTAAATTGGATGAACACTCATTGGCATTTAATAAGATACCCGATTGTTTGTGGGCTGTATAAATTACATCACTCATTTTGATTCCATCCTTACTTTTGCCGCATTGGCATGACCTTGAAGATTTTCTTCTTCAGCCATCTTTTGAATCATATTTCCATATTCCATTAAAGCTTCCTTTGTATAGTGCAAGAAGCTGGATTTCTTAATAAAGCTGTCAACACCTAAGGCGCTGGAGAAGCGGGCAGTTCCGCTGGTTGGCAATACGTGGTTACATCCGCCAAAGTAATCGCCGATACTTTCACAGGTATAATATCCCAAGAATACCGAACCGGCATTGGTTACCTGGCCTAAGTATTTCATCGGATCTTCTACCATCAACTCCAAGTGCTCCGGGGCAATGGAATTGGAGAATTCAACGCATTCTTCTAAAGAATCACAAACAATTGCCTTTCCGTAATTGGCAAGTGATTGTTCGACAATAGCGCGTTTTGGAAGCACAGCAGATTGTTTAGCTAACTCATCATTAACCGCATTTAATACATCTGTATCGGTTGTAAGTAAGATAGGACTTGCCATCGGGTCATGTTCAGCCTGACTGAGAAGATCAGCTGCCACATATTCCGGATTGGCGTTTTTATCGGCAATCACTAGGATTTCACTTGGTCCGGCGATCATATCGATATCTACCTTACCAAACACAAGTTTCTTAGCAGCAGCCACAAAGATATTACCCGGACCGACAATCTTATCTACAGATGGAATTGACTCTGTTCCATAGGCAAGAGCTGCCACGGCTTGGGCACCTCCGATCTTATAAATCTCATCGACACCGGCAATTTTAGCGGCATAGGCAATATTTGGATTGATGGTTCCTTCTTTGGAAGGAGGTGTTACCATCACAATCCGCTTTACACCGGCGACTTTGGCAGGAATTGTATTCATTAATACGGAACTTGGATATTGCGCTCTTCCTCCCGGCACATAGATACCGACAGAAGCTAAAGGAAGTACTCTCTGTCCTAAGAAAATACCCATTTCCTTTGTCAAAATATATCCGTTCTGTTTCTGGGCTCTATGATAGAATTCAATATTCTTTTTGGCCTCATCCATCGCTTTGCAGAAATCCGAATCACATTTATGGATGGCATCTTCGATTTCCTTTTCACTGACACGGAAATCATCCATTTTAATGCCATCAAACTTAAAAGTATATTCCTTACATGCTTCATCCCCTCTTGCACGTACATCGGCAATGATATTGGATGCAGCTAAAAGTACATCGTTGGATATTTCGGTATTACGACTTTCCAGATAGGAAATTAATTCTTCTTTATTCTGTTTATCAATTATTGTCAGCATTTTTCTCTACCACGCTTTCTAAATCTTTGATGAAACGCATAATCTCATCCCGTTTTAATTTGAACGCTGCCTTATTTACAATAACACGGGCCGATATGGAACATACATCATCCAGCACAACTAATCCGTTTTCCTTTAAGGTTGTACCTGTTTCCATAATATCCACGATGCCATCGCATAAGCCAAGTATCGGAGCTAACTCCACAGAACCATCAATTTTAATGATTTCAACTTCCATACCCCGGCTTAAGAAATAATTTCGGGCAACCGTTGGATATTTGGTGCCAATCTTAATATGGCCTACTTTATTGAAAAGATCATTTTCAGGTAAAGAAGCTACGATAAATTTGCACTTTCCTACCTGAAGGTCCAACATTTCATAATAATCACTGCCACCTTCAATCAAAGTATCCTTACCTACTACACCTACATCGGCTACACCGTGTTCTACATAGGTAATACAGTCATTGGACTTTACCAAAAAGTAGCGGATATCTTTTTTTGTGTCAGGGAAAACTAAGGCTCTTCCTTTATTCTTTAAATTTTCCACGCCGTAATCCAGTGATTCTAAGATTTCTACTGTCTTCTTTTCTAAACGACCTTTTGTCAGGGCTACCGATAAACTCATATCGCTACCTCCTCTATCTTGATCTCTTCAGCCTGGTACGGAACCGTCTCTACAATATGGTCCTTACGAAGTTTAGCCGCCTGTTTCATCGCTTCTAACTGTTTTGAAAGCGGATAATACAGACAAATCTTCTTTTTGGAAACCGGAGTTAATACATCTAATAGATAATCCAGCTTTACACTGAATCCGCAGGCAGGAACATCAAGTCCAAACAATGATAACAAACGATCATAACGGCCTCCGGAGATGACACTGGTTCCCACACCTTCTACAAAGCCTTCAAATATAATACCTGTGTAGTAATCAAGATGCGGTACCTTACCTAAGTCAAAGCTGAAATGCGAATAACCCAGTGCTTTTAATTGTTTATCCAGCTGTTTTAAACGGGAAATCACATCCACTAATTTCGGACTGAAACTGATATTTTCAGCCTGATCAAGGCATTCTTCCGTTCCGTTTAATAACGGAAGCTGCAAGAAAAAGCTTTTCTCAGATGGTTTTAAATTTAAAGATGATAGATATTCTTTTAACTCCACCATACTTTTATTATCAATCAATGATGCCAGCACAGCGGATTGTTCTTTATCTAAACTGGTTAAAGAAACAGCTGTTTTAAAGAAATCAGAGTTTCCGATCTCCAGTGTATAGGTAGGGCTGTTAAAAGATTCCATCGTATCTAATGCACACATCAAGACTTCCAAATCACTGTTCTCATCCAAACCAATCAATTCTACTCCGCAATCGGTTACTTCAGAGCGCTTGCCTCCAAAAGATTGACGCACCTTATAAACGTTAGAATTATAGTAGAACCTAAGCGGCATTGGCTCATCCTTAAACTTGGAAGCAGCTACCCTTGCGATCGGAACTGTCATATCCACACGTAAAGAAAGAATATTTCCTTCCGAATCAAAGAACTTATACATCTCCTGATCCTGCAGTTCGGTAAATGCCATTTGATAAGTCTGATAAAATTCAATCGAAGGTGTCACAATCTCACGATACCCATATTGTTGGAAGACTGTTTCAATTCGATTTCCAAGATCTCTTTTCTTATCTACTTCTTCAGGAATGATATCTCTCATTCCTAACGGAATTTGTATATGATTCATGATAACCCTCCCTAATAATAAAAAAACTTCCATCCAAAGGACGAAAGTAAAAACTTACGTGGTTCCACCTTATTTTATTGATACCTCACGATATCAACCTCTTCGAGTACTAACATACTCTAGCCTTGTAACGGAGGCATCCGGATAAAACTACTATGACTTCGCCCTACCAGCTCCGGGATGTGTTCATGTGGGTTTACTGTTTCCTTACACCGACCGGAAACTCTCTATAAGTAAAGGACCAGACTACTATTTCCCTTCATCGCTTCATATATGCATTTAGTATAGTTAAAATTATGAAAAAAATCAATAAAAATGAAAATGTTTACAAACGAAAAAAGACCTTGATGAAATGTTTCATCAATGGTCTAAAGAATTAGTGAATTAATGCGGTAAATGTGAATTGAATCAGTTTCCAATCATCATTCTGGTTTTGGTAAACCTCAGTTACCATAAAGTGATGCGTAGTATCTTTTCCATCCAGCAGCAGCCCGTAGTCAACATCTGTCAACATAATAGCGGTATCACCAAACATATGGATCTCACGGTTATGGATATCAATATTGGTAGGATGGAAAATATCTTTTGTATAGTAATTGATTTCCTTATTTAAGTCTGCATTGGTTCCAATGTGAACAAAATGACAGTTAGGATCGGATACAGAACGCATCATTTCATCGCTTTGTTCCATCATGCCGTTCCAGAACGTATCGGAAGCTTTAATAATTTTTTCTTTCATTGTGTCTCTCCTTAATCATGAATATTTCTGCGGTTCAAGAATTGTACCAATTTCGGATCAAAATGATTGATGATTTCGCTGTGATCAAGCGACCTTGCGGTAATAGCAGCCATTTCTTCATCCGTTAACGTGAAATCCAAAATATCTTTGTTTTGAAGCATGCGCTCCGGTTTAGTACTCTTCGGCAAGATAATGACCCCTCTCTGTACATTCCAGCGAAGTACGACCTGAGCAGCTGTTTTGCCGTATTTAGCACCGATGGCAGTCAATTCAGGGTCTGTGAAAATTCCGTGCTTCCCTTCTGCCAGCGGAGCCCACGCTTCAGGCTGAATACCCAATTCCTTCATATTTTCAAGGGCAGCGGTTTGGGCAAAGAAAGGATGAAGCTCAATTTGGTTTACTGCCGGTTTGATTTCAACGTTTTCTACCAGATTCATCAATACGTGTGGGAAAAAGTTCGATACACCGATTGCTTTTAATTTGCCTGCTTTATAAGCATCTTCCATGGCGCGATATGCCGAGAAATAATCTCCCATTGCCTGGTGAAGCAGATACAAATCCAGATATTCTAAGCCAAGATTGTTTAAAGAGGTGTCAATGGCTTTTGCGGCCATATCATAATTTTTCATATCCTGGACCCACATCTTAGATGTGATAAATAATTCTTCGCGGGTAACTGAACCGGATTCAATGGCTTCCTTGATCGCTGCACCTACCGCTTTTTCATTCATATAGGATGCAGCAGTATCAAACAAGCGATACCCTGCTTTGATCGCATCTAAAACAACCCTTTTACATTCTTTTTCATCCGGAATTTGAAATACTCCAAATCCAATCATCGGCATCTTTGCACCGGTATTTAATGTTGCATATTCCATATTTTTGTTCTCCGTTTCTTCCTGTTTTCATACTACAATGTTCATTCAAAATAATAAAATGCCGAAAAGGAAAGGTAGTATACGTTTTACGCATACAAAAAGAACCGATCATTGACCGGCTCTAAGCTAAGCGTTTATAGAAGTGATTACCAATCATCTGAACAAGCTGTACAAGAACAATCAATACAGCTGAGCAGACTACTAAATAATCAAATTGATATCTTTGATAACCGAAACGGATGGCAACATCACCAAGTCCGCCGGCACCGACAGATCCTGCCATGGCGGTATATCCAATCAAGTTGATGATCAACAGACAAACATCATTGATCATAGACGGAAATGCTTCCTTCAAGTAAACTCTGGTAATGATCTGGAAGTTATTGGCACCAAAGGAGCGGGCAGCTTCAATGACACCCGGATCTACCGAACGCAAAGAAGATTCAAATACACGGGCTACAAATGGGATAGCCGATATTGTCAAAGGAACAATGGCAGCGGTAGAGCCGATTGCCTTACCCACAATTAAACGGGTAAACGGTATTACCAATACCAGTAAGATGATAAACGGAAAGCTTCTAAAAATATTCACGATCAAGCTTAATGTTTCATATACCGGTTTATTTGGCTTTAAGCCATCATCTGCAGTTAATGTCAAAATAACGGCAGGAATAAATCCTAAAATAATCGATAAGATGGTTGAAAAGAAAACCATATACAAGGTCTCTGTAGTCGCTTTAAATATAATATCAAACATACTATAGTACCTCCCATACAACTTCTTTTTCGGTTAGATAATCTAACACTTTCTGCTTATTCTCTTCACTGACATTGATAACTAAGCTTCCGTAGATATCGCTTCTAAAGTCTTCTAATTTTGCCCAGACAATACTGAAATCGATATCTAACTCACGCGCAAGCTGTGTAATTACCGGATCACTGGACTTATCGGTGAAGAATAATTGAATATTAACGCCCTTATCCGGTAACAATTCACTTTCTTCCTGTAAGAATTCCTTAACATCTTCATTTGGATGAACAAAAAGTTCCTCCGGTTTCCCTTCGGCAACAATATTACCGTTTTTAAGAAGCGATACTCTTTCACAGATCTGCTTCACAACTTCCATCTGATGGGTAACCACAATAATGGTAAGTCCCATCTCTTTGTTGATCTGCTGTAAAAGCGATAAGATTTCTCTTGTGATACCCGGATCGAGTGCAGATGTGGCTTCATCACACAACAGAATTTCCGGATCTAATACTAAAGCTCTTGCGATCGCAACACGCTGTTTCTGTCCGCCGGACAATTCTCTTGGACGGCTCTCAGCCTTATCTTCCAAACCAACCAGTTTGAGTAAGCGCATGATCTTCGCTTTATTTTCCGGAGTATTTTTCTTCTGTCCCCAGAACTGTAAAGGAAGTGCCACATTATCGTATACATTTAACTGATTCAAAAGGTTGAAGTTTTGAAAGATCATGCCCATCTTGCTTTGAAGAACCTGCAGATCCTTTTTGTGAATGCCGGATAATTCCTGTCCATTCACATTAATAGAACCTTTTTGAAAATCTTCCAATCCGTTGATACAGCGAAGAAGTGTTGATTTACCGGCACCGGACTGTCCGATAATGCCGTAGATTTCCTTATCCTGAATGGTTAAAGAAATATCTTTTAATACTTCTAAATCGCCGAAATTTTTATAAACATTTTTTATTTCAACCATAGTTCTCCCTCCTATGTTTTATTCGCTATTCTAATTTAACAAAATTTTTGTTCAATTAAAACAACAAATAAAGAACAGCGACACCGAATTTTGGCATCGCTGCTCATTTAAAGTTTACTTATTTCGCATTTGGATCTGTAAAGGCAACAACTACAGAATCGCCATAGTTCTTTTCAAGATATTCTTTTACTTCATCAGACTGAACAGCCTTGATTAAAGCCTTGATAGAATCCTTGTCTTCATCACCCTTGTTGACTACGATGTAGTTAATGTATTGATAAGCACCTTCGGATTCCGCATTTTCTACTATTAATGCATCCGCCAATTTCAAACCTGCATCTACTGCATAGTTACCGTTGATGACAGCTAATTGAACATCATCTAATACGTTTGGTAAGTTAGCTGCTTCTAGAGCAGTAATTTCATATCCGTTGTTGTTGGTGATTTCGGTTTCATCAAAGAAACCGTCACCGTTCTTGTCTTCTAATTCAATGATTCCGTTATCCTGAAGGATGGATAATGCGCGGGAACCATTTGTAGTATCATTCGGTACGGCAATGGAATCGCCTTCTTTTAATTCATCGATAGATTTAATAGAGTTTGACCATGCTCCCATCGGCTCTAAATGAACACCGGCAACCGCAACTAAGTTGGTTCCGTTTTCTGCATTAAACTGGTCCATGTAGGCAATATGCTGGAAATAGTTGGCATCTAATTCACCGGCATCTAATGCGGTATTTGGCTGTACATAATCCGTAAATTCAACAACTTCTAAAGTGTAACCTTCTTCTTCCAATACCGGAGCTACTGCATTGTTTAAAATGTCAGCATGCGGTGTAGGTGTAGCACCGATACGAATCACTTTAGATTCTTCTTCTGTAGATGATGATGAATTTCCTGCACATCCTGCCAAAGATAGTGCCAAAGCACCTGCCAATAAGATCTTACTTAATTTCATACGTTTTCCCTCCTCTTTCTTTCTGCTTGAAAAGGAATTTGGGTGGGATCTATCAAGATGAAACACGCTCTTGTAGAGCGTGTAATTGATCAGCACTTATTTTAAACAATCTCACGATTATTTCCTCTTCAAGTACGCTGAAATTCAGTTATACTCTATTGCGATAACGGGCAATCCCGGCAAGACCTACGTATCGACCCTGCAACTCCAAGACCATCTTCCATATAATTCGCCTGTTGATTTTCACCGTCTTCAACTCTCTTTAAAAGCTTATTATATGTACTCTTCTCTTCTTCGTTTTTCACTTTACAAATGAAAGTCTATCACAATCCTTTGTTCTTGAATACTAAAACAAATAAATCGTTTGTTATAAAAAGAATTTATAACTATTTTAAATTCTTAACACCGGTTTCCAGGATATCCATCAGCAACAAAGTCTGCCATGGTTTTACCAATGGTTCTTTACCGTGGGCAATAGTTTCATAGAGAGCATCATAGTAGTATGAATAACTTCCGGTTACGGTTTCTACCTTTTCTTCATGATATTTTCCATTATCATCAAAGTATGTTAATGTACCCCATTCCTCCGGTGTATCCACGCCAAAGTCAGGATGATCCGGTAGATAGAACAGTTTTAAATGGGTTTCCTGTTTATCTTTTAATTCTTTAACAAACATGCCCTTCTTCCCGTAAACGATGAAGCTTGGACGGCTCTTAATACGGAAATAGCTGGACTTTACAGAAACCTTAAGGACTCCGTAATAGAGATCCAAATCAAAATAATCATTCATTCTGCCTTCACCTAAAAGCTGTCTTACATCATAATGGATGGAATCCGGTTTTCCGAAATAAGAAATAACCTGATCTAAAGTATGACAGCCATGTCCATATAAGTAAGAGAATGCCGGATGGAATTCATGAACGGATTCCGGTATTTCCGGACGATAATAGTCAAAATGCATTTCAAGTTCCAACAGGTCTCCAAGTACACCCGACTCAATGACCTTCTGTACAGTTAAGAAATCACCATCAAACCGACGGTTTTGATAAGCCTGGACCATCACACCTTTCTCTTTGGCAAGATTAAAGATTTCCTCTGCTTCAGCTTTGGTTTCCATAAACGGTTTTTCTACCAGGCAGTTTTTACCGGCTTCAATCACCTGTTTGGCATATGAATAATGTACATTATGCGGCAGGGAGAGAATGACTACATCAATTTCATCATCTTTTAAGATCGCATCTAAATCAGAGGTGTATTCTACACCTTCGACTTCAGCCCACTTATCCCTGGCATGATTGCGGCTGTAGATTTTCTTTACAATAAACTTATCCGGACGGTTCAAAATAAACGGCATGTGATATCGGTTGGTACTTTTACCGTTACCGATAAACGCTAATACAACTTTATTATCTCGCATATGAAATCTCCTTTTTTCTACCGTTATTATGCCACACTTAACTAAAAAAATGACAGCTTTTGTACTGTCATTTACAATAAACAATCAATTGACGGGATGTGAAATCCATCTTGATATGATCACCTTTTTTATCGGCTAAGACCTCCGGAACCTCTTCAAAGGGAGTATGTCCGGAATAAAGTTCATTCCCTCTTTCATCCAAAAAGGTAACATCCATATCATCCTGTAATACAATCAATAATTCCTTCATTGTGATATTTAACTGAGCCATGAAGCAATTCTAGCACAAATACGATGAAAAATTAAGAGGCCCATAGAGATTGATGTTGAAAAATATCCAATGCATTTTTGGATCCATACGTCTTCTTTAACAGTTGACCGGCAGGATATTTAATACCGGAAGGTAATAAATCAAATCGTTTTTTCACACTTTGCGGTACCACAAGAATCTCACTTAAATCTTCCATTTTCATCCAATCCAGGGCGTCCTGGTCAACGTAGTCAAATCCACCGCATGTCCAGACGTTGCCGCAGCAACAATACATTTTCTCAGAAGTAAAGCTTTGGATCTCATCCATACAAATTAAACAGCGTGCCTTGTTTTCGATAATGATTTCTGCCATATCCATCATCTCCTTTTCTGATTTTAGAATAAAAGAAAAATTGACAATATTTATGACAAATTAAAAAGCATATCCGAAGATATGCTGAATTTTCATCTCCCTTCGCCGACAGAGGCGGTGGCCTAGGCCGCTTCCATAAACGAAAGGGGTACTATCTGTGCATACTATAACACAGATTTAATAAATTTTATAGAGAAAATTTAAAATTTAGTTACATTTTTTTGAATCTTAGTTACATTATTCGTCCAAAACTTCAATTCCCTGTAACATTTCCATATAGCGAAGATACTTTTCTCGGCGTAAAACATCTTCCATGGTCGGATTTGGAATACGGGATAAATCGCTGTTATGTTTCAGATCGGCAAGTTTTACCTTTGTTGCCTTCGGATTTTTTGATATCCGGTTGATATAATCGGCATATGATTCATCATCTCTATGCGTTAATGTTTCAACAATTTCAACTACCGATGCAGGAATACCCGCCTCCAGAAGATCTTCGGCCGTAGTGTCTGTATCTTCTAAAACATCATGTAGTAAGGCAGCAGCCTTGAGCTCATCGTCATCGATCAGCGATGCCACATATTCGGGATGGTTGATATAATCTAAACCTGCCTTATCTTTTTGACCGGCATGGGCTTTGGTTGCGATTTGGCGGGCTAAGCCTACCAAATCAAATGTTTCTTTAGACCATAAGTATAAGTAAGCCTGTGTTCTGGCCGCAAAGTATTCCGTTTTTAAAAGTTTACGGACTTCAGCACGGGTGTACCAATTCGCTTCAATCTCCTCCAAAGAGGAATTACTTGGTTTAATGGTTCCGGATGCCTTTCCCATCAGGCAGACATTCCTTTCGTTGGAGAAGCCGATTGCACTGTAGCTGTGATCAACAATATCTTCTACCTCAACTAGATCAAGTCCTGTCTCTTCCTTTAATTCCCTGGCGGCAGCTTCAATCACCGATTCACCCGGATCGATTAATCCGGCCGGAAAATTATAGATCCAGCGTCCCATAGCCATACGGTATTCTTTCGATACAAGAATCTTCTGATCTTTTTCATCAGTGAGAATTAAGATGACAGAATCCGCCACCGGATTGTTTAGATCTTCCAGTGTCTGTAGATTTTTATTGCGTGAAATAATTTCATAAATCTTTGTCTGCCCGTCTTTTGTTTCATATTCCACATCATAACGGGTAATAAAGCGTCCTTCATGGACTTTTTTGATTCCTTTAAACTCCATTTATAATAACTCCAACATCTGCATTGGATTATCTGCAGCCTTTACCTTATCTACTGCCTTGATAATCACTCCGTTTTCATCAATCAAATACGTCGTACGAACAACTCCCATGGATACCTTTCCATAGAGCTTCTTTTCCTTCCATACATCATAAGCCTGAATGACTTCCTTTTCCGTATCCGATAAAATCGTAAAAGGAAAGCCATATTTTTCCGAGAACTTTTTATGTGATGCCACACTGTCTTTAGATATGCCTAAGACAACTGCATTTTTCTCTTGAAACTGCGGATATAAATCTCTAAATCCGCAGGCCTGTTTTGTGCATCCCTGTGTATTATCTCTTGGATAAAAATACAAAATGACTTTGTTTCCCAGATAATCCTTTAAGCTGTGCATCTGTCCGTTTTCATCCGGTAATGTAAAGTCAGGAGCTTTGCATCCTTCTTTTAACATTCTGAATTTACCTCCAACATATATTCACAATATGAATCTTCCAATAAAGCGCCTTTTTCATAGTATTCCATCGCTTTAAGAAAATCTTTTTCTACATGGATTCCATAATAATACCAATCCGCCAATGTCCTTGCCGCATATCGACTGTCTAACTGTACAGCCTTATCCAGTAAAACAATTGCCTGATCTATATCAACATCTGTTCCATATCCTTTTTCCATCATAAATGCTGCCTGATGATAAGAATGTATATCGCTCTTTTTCATATAGGCATTCAAAGCTTCCTTATATCGTCCCATACGGAAATACTCATCTGCAGACAAATTGGATACCGCTTTGATATTCATATTCATCATATTCATCTGGGCATGCAGATCCAAAGCTTTGGCATTACCCGCTGCTGCTGCCTTGGAAATCCATTCCTGTCCCTTTCGAATATCTTTTAAGATACCTTTTCCGGTTGTATAGCGATATCCCAAATCGTACATGGCATCTGCGCTTCCTAGAGAAGCAGCTTCTTCCATTACCAGTAGCGCCTTATCATCCTGATTCAGATCAAAGAGTTCCTTTGCGGTTTTATAAAGGATGGCAGCTTTTGGGTCCGCTTTCATGGATTCCTTTATGACTTCGGTTTTCGTTTCAATACTACGGGATAATCCGCTTAACATCTGCAGTTTCGCATGTTCGCTCACCGCATCTTTTGCCTTCACATTCCCTTTGGCAGCACTTTGATTCAAATAATCCAATGCCGTTGTGATGTTGCGTTTGACACCCTTTCCGGTTGTATAGAGAATGCCTAACTGATACATGGCCTCATCATCACCCATCTGGGCTGCCTGTTCTAATAGGATTACCGCATCGGAATACTCCTTTAATTTGATGAACTTGACTGCCTTTTCAACAATGGCACGAGTGATTTCACTCATATTTTAACCTTCTTTCAATGGTGAGTTTTGTAGATCCTGTTTGATTTTCTTTACGGTGGTGGATAAATCTGTTGGAATTCCCTCTTCTTGAAGCACACGTCTCCAATTCACATTCGTAATCGGACGACCGGCTACTTTGTTTAAAAGATATGTAATAAAGGTACTGTCCATACCCCATGCCTTAATACCATCTCTAAGAGCCGATACGATACGATACTTTTGTTCATTGAAGTATAACAGTGCTAAAACCTCATAGGCCTTGGCAAGACCATAGGCTCCATCAAATGTTGTGCAGATTTCCATCGCCTTATTTATTTCGCTTCTTGCCTCAGTAAAATCTGTCTTTGTGATGGCAAGATAAATATATGTTCCGGCAAAAACAGGATTGATCTTTTGAGCCAGTTCCAAATACATAATCGAACGTTCGGTTTCCACGGTCTCCTCAAAATTCTCAATGATCTTACGATTTTGAAGCGTAATCGCATATTGTACCAGAAGTAAAGTATAATCCTGGTCAAGACGCTGTTTCTCATCTAAATCTTTCTCATTGATATAAGCTTTATAAAGCGCAGAATTCAAGGCTGACTGAATATCCAGCGTATTATTAAACAGATATTGTTTTTCAAGAACCTTGCGGACAACCGGACTTAACAGCTGATAGGCTCTTTCATATTTTTCTTCGGTATTGAGCTTAGTTCCTACTAACAGGAAAGAATCAATGTTTTCTTCAAATACCTCCCAGATTCTGTCAAAGTGACGAATCACATAATCGGTATTTCTTTCAAGATACTGGCTTTCTAACAGCATCAACAATTCCTTTGGAGTATGCATCGCATGGTAATGGGCAAGTTTTTTTAACATTTCATCCCCAAAATATTCTTCTCTACCCGGGAATGGCTCATACTCATTGGTTTTATATAACTGAACAATTTCTTTTGCGAGCTGATTGGAATCCATAGTAGGATTCTCTACAATATCAAACAAAGGAGAATAACCTTCTAATTCACATACCAGACAATTCGTCTTTCGATAAAGCGAAGTCGGCCAATCGATAAAAGAATGATTTTTTCCGATTAGATTTTCATTTCGTAATGCCGTTAGTATATCCTCATTGTCAGCACATCCCTGTACTTTTAAAGGAATCGCCGTGTGTCCGGGATGAAGACGGATCCAAATGGTATAATCTTTATTCCATCCACTATATAGCCCTTCCTTTTTCAGCCATGCAGCCTTATCCGACAAGCAGCGGCTGTGAAAGACATGACGAATCATCAATGGATTTACCGTACGTGAACAGATGGGACAATTGTGATCTTGAATCTGTAAATGCCCGTTTTCACATCGAAAAAGCTTTGCGTGTATAATACCGGGAAGCGGATGACCGCAATACATACAGAAATTCACACCATCCGCATTATATTTTCCACAATTTTCGCAATACATGACTGCCCTCCTTTAAAAAACTCCTTATACAGAAGTATAAAGAGTTTTATTGATGAAATCGATGGCTTTTAAAGCCAATTCTTTATCATTATCATAGGTAATTCTTTCAACTACCTGATCCATATTAACCCATTCCATGAAAGCTACTTCGGCTTCCTGGACTTCAGGAATACCTCCGGTAAGCTCAGCCAGAAAATAGATTACATCTTTATGAATGCCGGGACTCGGTGAATAGCTTAACTCATGACGGAAACCGTCAATAAATTTCACAGTAAGACCGGTTTCTTCTAAAATCTCACGCGAAGCGGTTTCGAGTTCTGTTTCACCCTCTTCGACATGTCCTTTCGGAAAGCACCAATGACCCTGAACCTGCTTAATCAATAAGAGTTCCGGTTTGTTGGAAGTATTTCTAAAAATCACTGCTCCGCATGATTTTTCGCGTTCCATACTAGCGTCCCTTAATATCCAAAAGCTTAGCGCGGATCTGGTTTTCCATCGCAATTAATTCACGCTCGGCTGCAGCACGCTGCTGACGACCTTCCTGCTGGATGGCGAGTACATCGTCAAAGGTTTGAATTAATTTTTCGTTGGTTTCCTTTAATGTTTCAATATCAACGATACCGCGGTTGGATTCTTTAGCCGTCTCAACCGTCGCGTCATGTAATGCCTGGGCATTTTTCTTTAAGAGCGCATTGGTCATCTGTGATACTTCACGCTGTGCTTTGGCAGCCTGTGTAGCATGGTTGATGCCTAAGGCAATAACCATTTGGTTTTTCCAAAGAGGAATTGTATTCATAATGGTTGTCTGGATTTTTTCAACCATCATCGTATTCGAATTCTGTAACAGACGAAGCTGCGGAGCTGTCTGAATGGATACCATACGGCTTAAATCCAGATCATATAATTTTTTCTCAAAACGGTCACAATAATCCGCTAAATCTTTGACTGCCTGTGCATCTTCCGCAAGACCGGAAGCTTCAGCTCTTGCCTTAGCCTGTTTTAAATCCACATTACGAACTTCGTTTAGTTTCATCTTACCGGCCGCAATGTACATTGTCAGTTCTTTAAAATACTGGTTATTTAATTCAAACATCTGATCCAAAAGCGCAGTATCTTTCATTAAGCGAACCTGATGTTCTTCTAAAACTTCAGCAATGCGGTCAACGTTCTTTTCAACCTTTTCATAACGGGCTGTCATGGATTCAATTTTGTTCTTGGTTTTATGGAAGAAACCAAAAGGACCCTTTTCTTCATTGGATGGATCAAAATCTTTTAATTCTGTAACTACACTTGACAACATCTTACCGGTGTCACCTAAATCTTTTGTACGAACAGAATCGAGTGCCTTGGAAGAAAAATCCGCTAATTTTTTCTGTGGAGCCGTACCAAACTGCATAATGGTGTTGGCATCGGTAATATCAATCTTCTTAGAGAAATCTTCAATCATCTTCTGTTCTGCTTCGGTAAAGCGTTTTTGATCAATCTTGATATCGGCTAAAGTATCCGGTGTTTCCAAAGTCGGAAGATTTGCCTGCATTGAATCAAATTTTGAAGCATTCATTTCATCTTCTTCCGGTGTTAAAGTCAGTGTCGGAACAAACTCTGTTTTTTGTTCTTCGAATTGCGGCGGCATCATTTCTTTTTCGTTATCCATTATACATACTCCTTCTGTTTCATTTCTTCGCCCGTTAATCCTTCCTGGGCTAACATTGAATTCAATACGGAAATATCTGAGGCGATATCCATAGATTGATCCTGGTATAAATTATCGAATAAGCGCTCAAACGCTTTGTTGAGCGTTCCAATCGTCTCTTCGATTTCCTTGATTGATTTTAAGATATTTTCACCCTGCACCGGCTGTGTTGATAATTTGCGGTAGGAATCCAGCAGATTCATCGTTGTCGGTAAATAGTATTTCATTAGTTTAGCGGTTTCTCCGGCACTTTCCGGATGCTCCTCTACATAGGTAAAAATTTTATTTAAAATCAATTCCATCTTATCCAATTCATCAGATACTTTTGTATCCAATATCAGATCGTTATAGTGATGCAGCTGTCGGATATAATCCTGACCCTGACTAACCAGTTCGCTGACCTCATTTTTCTCCTGGTCAACCTTTGCCTGTGACTTGAGCGGCTGGTCGGATGCAGGAACCGGAGGAAGATTGGCATAATGTTGGTACATCTCATTGGATGTAAAGAAATATTTTTTATCCAGCGATAGATGACCTTCCTCATACATATTTTTTGAGAGCATCTCCAACAGATCCTTGGCAACAGTTTCTTCATCCTGCTCAGTAAATTTTGCCAGCTCAGCTATCGTGATAAACTGCTTATTCCCCATCGCAAGCTGATACAAGCGATAACGCTTCACCTTATCCTCAATGGTCTTCCCGTTATACATACGAATCAATCCCCATATGAGTATCGGCGCAAACAACAAGGAAGCCACAAAGCCAATTGCACCCTGTCCGCTGATAAAATCAATCAAAGCAGCTAACAGCAATGGGAATAAAACGATACTTCCGGCAATCGTAAGGACTAATCCGGTAATCTTTTTCAACTTAGCGGTTTTTTCCATTTTAGTAACCGCAGCAGACGATTTTTGAACAGCCGGTCTTTGCGGTGCCTGTCTATATCCCGATGCCTGTCTGTTTCTTACATTGGGCTGCGGTCTAGGTCTAGGCGGCGTATTAAACGACCGTTTAAAATCATTAACTGTTCTTCCGGCAGTGCGTGTTGCCGCATTCAGTCCGTCTTGAACAGCTTTGTTTAACTGGCTGAAATCCTGCGTATCTACAGCTCGCTGTACAGATTCACTGATATTTCTGGCAATATCGGTCCAATCTTGATTTGACATTTATTTATACACCTCTGCTATATTATATGTTCTTTTTAGAACTTCATACAGAATTATTATACAACATTTTTTTCAAGGTGTGATATGATTACGCAAAAGGAGTTGAATCCATGAAACATTTTTTTAAATTTTTAACCGCTTTTTTTGTATTATGCGGCATATTAACAGGCTGTTCTTCATCCGAAGGTGCGAAATATGATGGATATACAGCCATCATCGAGGTAAAAGACTACGGAACGATTGAATTTAAGCTCGATGGAACTTACGCACCGAAAGCTGTGGATAATTTTGCGGAACTTGTCAATTCAGGATTTTATGATGGTTTGACTTTTCATAGAATCATGAAAGGATTTATGATTCAGGGAGGCGATCCGATCGGCAATGGTACCGGCGGTTCAGAGAAAACTATTGAAGGCGAGTTTGAAGCCAACGGCATCAAAAATGAACTATCCCATGTCAGAGGTACAGTATCTATGGCAAGATCCAATGACTTTAACAGCGCTTCCAGTCAATTCTTTATCGTTCAGGAAGATTCCCTTTTCCTGGATGGGCAATACGCCGCTTTTGGAACCGTTACGAAAGGAATGGATGTTGTGGATAAAATCTGTGATGAAGTTCCCGTTTACGATAACAACGGTACTACCTTAAAATCAGACCAGCCGGTCATCACTTCTATCACTCTGCGTGCACCAAAGTAGGATTAAGTCCTGCTTTTTTTCTATTATAAAATCAGGAAGATTTTAGTGGTTTTCTGTAAAATCATGTATACTGTAGTCAAAAGGAGACCAAATGATATTACTTAAATGCATTGCCGCCATCATGACATTAATCGGATTTATCTATATAGGCTCAGCGTTCATAGGGACAGGAGAATTTCGTGCCAGCACGCTCCTTCTATGTCTATATCTGTTTCTATTCGGTCTATATGTACTGGGTGCCGATAATATTTCCGATGCAGCCCTTACCATCTTACGCATGACTGGACTTGCCATGGTTCTTATCGCCATCCATTGTCTGATCATCCCATTAAAATGCAGAAAAAAAGTTTTGGCCACTCTGGATTATTCACATACGCTCTATGGTTTCCCTTTTTATACCATTCTCTATGTGAGCTACCGCTATAAAGGCATCATGTATCATGAAATATATTCCGGACTTACACCTACACGGATCACCGAAAAGTATCACAATCAAAGTTATTACCATATCTGGGTGGATCCATCGCATCCGGACACAGCGGTTCATGACAAATCGATATGTCTTCTCTGGGTATTTGTTCTTTTGTTTGGATGTTTATTGATTTTCGGAAAATATACAGTATAGGCGGGAAATTTTACTTTCCCGCCTTTTTTAATTCGGTATATTTAGCTGCATTTCCTTTGGCAAGCTCCACCGGATATTTCTGTTTATTTTTTTCATTTTTATCGCGCAGGATATCCTTAATATCAACGCCTAAACGGTCTGCCATCAAGATGCAGTAATTCATCACATCCGCTAACTCTTCACAGACATGTGCTTTATCATAATCAGAACTCCATTGGAAGCATTCTAACAGCTCCCCGGCTTCAATCGCGATGGATTTGGCCAGATTTTCCTCTGTATGAAATTGCTCCCAATCTCTTTCTTTTGAAAACGCAAGGATTTCTTCTATCACTTTCTCCATATCAATCCACCTTCTTTATCGTATTAATGACTCTTTGAATGACTTTTTTATCATAATTAGCCGGCGCTATATCGCCAAAATAAATATCTTCAATGACATCCTTTTCCACCTGGACAAGCAGATGGGTTTCTACGGAACTTTCATCAATGCGATATACAGAAAGAATACATGGATAATCTTCCAACGTATATTCCTTATGTTCCATTTCGGTAATCTTCCGTTTTTTATTTTCACCTTGAATTTGTTCCAATGTCTTTTCCAAACCCAGGGTATTTCTTTCCAAGGCTTCCATTTTGAATATGAGTCCGCTATCCGGATCGGAATAGCGTATCGCATCTTCTAATGGATATTCCAGCCAATTGGCAGGAATCGATAAAGAAAAATAGGCATCCTCTATCGTTTTATTTCCGGATTTTGCACATCCTGTAAGAAGCAGGATGAAAACCATAATTATCCAAAACTTTCTTTTCATCATTCTACCTCCATTTTCAAAACATGCTGGTTCGATGTTAAACGCAGCCCTTTGGGAATCTTGTTCTTAATGTGTTTACCATCGCTTTTCCCAAAGCCAAACGGTATACCGTTCATGCATACAGCTGTATATCCTTTGGAACAGGGTGTATCTAATTCCAAGCCATGCATAAACTTGTCCATATCCGATATATTCACATCGATCTTATGTTTATAAAAGTCAATCCAATCGGCATTCATATAGAAGGCATGGGCCGGCTCAAAGCGGTTTTTGATCCTTTCTCCCAATAAGATTCCCTGACGTATAACAGGGATCTTTTTTAACATCAGAAAAGGATGATTCATCGCATAAATATGATCATCACGAATCATATAATTGGCCGGTAAATCCGTCAGCTGTTCTTTTAAAAACGCTTCTGTGACAGAATCGATGCGATCGCTTTTTAAAACAGGAAGACTTCGTACACTCCCCGTGGTTTTTCTAAGTCTTGCCACAAAGTGACCTTCTCCCTTGTCCATAGGGAAAATTCTTTTTACATAAGGATTATCTAATCCCTGCCTGCCATACTTTCGATCGATTTTCTCCAAAACCATATCCGGATATGTTTCTAAAAACCAGGCAATCACATCTTCGTTTTCTTCTTTGGCATAGGTACAGGTAGAATAGACCAGAACTCCATCCTTTTTTAATGCCTTATAGGCGTGGGTTAGAATTTCTTTCTGTCTGGCGGCGCAAAACAGGATATTATCAATTGACCAATTAGCCGATGCGGCTTCATGTTTCTTGATCATCCCTTCCCCGGAGCATGGTGCATCCACAAGGACTTTATCAAAACATTCGGCCAGCTGATCGCATAATTTTTTCGTTTCAGAATTGGTGATGCACATATTCATGACGCCCATCCTTTCCATATTGGATAAAAGAATGCGTGAGCGGCGTGCATCATATTCATTGGAGACTAAAAAGCCATCTTTCAAGGAAGCGGCTATCTGGGTGGATTTTCCGCCCGGAGCTGCACATAAGTCAAGTACGATATCATCCGGTTTTACATCTAAGATATCAACAGCTGAGCCGGCACTGGGTTCCTGTAAATAAAAAGCGCCCGCAATATGATAAGGATGGTTTCCCAGAGAAGATGACACATACCAGCCATCTTTACAGAATGGACTCTTTTCGGTTAATTTCATCTGCGTATCGATATCGTGAATTTTCTTGGGATTTGCCCGAAGTCCCCGTAATAAATCTCTATCCATGGAAACTAAAAACGCATCGTATTCTTCGGGAATATAGGACTGAATCCTTTCATAAAATAAATTATCCATGTTTGCTCCTTAAAATACACTTTCCGGGCGGATCCTTGTCGCCAGAAAGCTCGATGTTGCCGGTGCTGACCATCCGCATCCAAAGGAAAAATCAGCCGTCTCAGAAAAATAGGCAATCAATTCATCCAGTGAAATGTGGATTTCAAAAACCTCCACATGCGTATGCGGACCCGTAGAATTACCGGAATTTCCCGTTAATGCCAATACATCGGATTGATGAACCTGCTGCCCGGGATATACATAAATATTAGAAGATAAATGTGCAAAAGTAATGCCATAAAGCTGCTGACCAACCATGACAACCATACAAATGGTATTGCCTCCTCCGGCAGGCCATCCGCACCAGTTGCCTAAATATCCGTTATCATCACTCACAGGGGCATCCGCATACAAAATTAATCCATTGGCAGGTGCTCTTAGCTCACTGTATAGACCGGCAGCAATATCTAAACCCAAATGCATGCTTCCCCCGGGGATATGACCATGTTCCTGCAGAAATCATACCATTTGATACGGGCCACATCCAGAAATCACTGGAAGCATCAATCTCTAAACGGCCATCCAAAAGACATGCGATATCGGAATGAACATCATTATTTGTCACATGCCCATAAGCAGGAATTTCATCGATATTCTGTATGATATGGCTGTCGTTCACGGTGCCATCCGGATTGAATTCCTCCAGATCACCGGCACGTGATTTCAGAACTTCCTGAATATAATCGGCATCTTTTAATTCTCTTTGAGCTTTGTGTACCACATAACGGGCATGATCCCTTTTTAACATCATTTGAATATACTCTTCTTCCAAAGTATCTCTGTTTAAGCTCA
>JAGAWH010000029.1 GCA_017941505.1 Faecalicoccus sp.
CATTCAAAACGAAACTATTATCTAAAAATTAGAAAGTGTAATCAAGAGGAAGGCCCATCTGGTTCTTCTAACTGACTACACACATAGAATACGAGGAGGAAGCAGATGATTAAAATTTACGGATTACCAACCTGTCCTTATTGCGATTATATTTATGAACAGATTAAAGGACGTGAAGATGAATTTGAATATATCAATATCGGTGAACATATCAAAAATATGAGTGCTTTCACAAGATTACGTGACAACAGTCCTGTCTTTGATCATTCAAAAGAAATCGGCGATGTCGGCATACCGGCCTTTGTATTAGAAGATGGAACAATTACCTTGAAACCGGAAGATGTCGGTCTTGTGGAATACGGATCCTAATAAAAGAGGCTGTTACGAAATGAAATAATTTCGTAACAGCTCCTTTTTTTATAAGTAAAACGAATGATTTAGCCTCGAAATTCGAATTGTTTCATAAGAATTTATTATTTTAGACTAATAATAGGAGATCAGGTATGGAAAAGAGGATTCAATATGGAACAATTTGAGTTTATAAAGAAGAATTTCGGTTTTGGATGTATGCGTCTTCCAATGAAAAACGGAGGGGTAGACTTAGAAGAAACGAAAAGAATGGTCGACTATTTTATTGATCATGATTTCAATTATTTTGATACAGCGCATGGATATCTTCAAGGAAAAAGTGAGTTGGCTTTAAAAGAGTGTCTTGCGAACAGACATCCAAGAGAGAGTTATATTCTGACCAATAAATTGACAACCAGCTTCTTCAATAAGGAAGAAGATATTCGTCCTCTGTTTGAGAAGCAGTTAGAAGCGTGCGGTGTAGAGTATTTTGACTTCTATTTGATGCATGCGCAGAACTCTCAGCACTTTGAAAAATATAAAAGATGCCATGCCTATGAAACGGCCTTTGAACTCAAAAAAGAAGGAAAGGTCAAACATGTAGGTATTTCTTTCCACGATAAGGCAGAAGTATTGGATCAAATTTTAACAGAATATCCGGAAATCGAAATTGTTCAGATCCAATTCAATTATCTGGATTATGAAAGTGCATCCGTAGAATCCCGCAAGGTATATGAAGTGTGTGTTAAACACGACAAGCCGGTATTGGTAATGGAACCGGTCAAAGGTGGAAACCTTGTACGACTTCCTGAAGAAGCCCAGAAGATTCTGGATGACTTACATCAGAATTACTCCAATGCAGCCTATGCGATCCGCTTTGCGGCATCCTTTAAAAACATCCGTGTTGTATTATCCGGTATGAGTAATCTGGAACAGATGAAAGACAATGTATCCTTTATGGAGGATTTTAAACCGTTAAATGAAGAAGAGATGGCAGCTGTTAAAAAGGTATGTGATGTATTCAATTCTAAAAATATGATTCCATGTACTGCCTGCCGCTATTGTATTGAAGAGAGCTCCTGTCCAAGAAAGATCTTAATTCCGGACATGTTTTCAAACTATAACACCAAAAAGACATTCGGCGATTGGAATGCGGACTATTACTACAACAACGTTCTTACTTTGACTAACGGAAAGGCATCGGACTGCATTAAATGCGGAAAGTGTGAAAGAGTATGTCCTCAGCATCTTCCAATTCGAAATTTATTAGTACAGGTTGCAGCAGAATTTGAATAAGGAGGATTTTATGGAAAAAAGAAGATTAGGAAATACAAACATGTTCGTAAACCCGGTAGGACTTGGGTGTATGGGATTCTCTCATGCGTCCGGTGATCCATTACCGGAAGAAGTATCTGTTAAGACATTACGAGAAGCCTATGAGCTTGGTTACGATTTCTTTGATACAGCCGAAGCGTATACAGGAGTATATCCGGATGGAAGCATCTCCTATAATGAAGAATTAGTCGGCAAGGCATTAAAAGATGTTCGTGATAAAGTCATTATCGCAACCAAGATGGGCGTATCCCATAATGCGGACCGTTCTTTAAAATTAGACAGTAAGCCGGAAACAATCCGCAGATCACTTGAAAAGTCATTGGAAAGACTCGGAACTGATTATGTGGATTTATATTACCAGCACCGCATTGATCCAAATGTAGAGCCGGAAGTAGTTGCCGAAACGATGGGCGAATTAATCAAAGAAGGAAAGATTCGTGCCTGGGGTATTTCGGAAACTACAGAAGAATATTTACGAAGAGCAAATGCCGTAACACCGGTGACTGCCATTGAAAACCGCTATTCCATGATGGCAAGATGGCATGAATCCATTTTTCCGGTATGTGAAGAATTAAATGTTGCGTATGTGGCATTCTCTCCGATGGCCAACGGTTTCTTAACCGGTGCTTATAACCCAAACACAAAATTTGAAGGTGCACAGGATTATCGTGCAAATATGCCGCAATATACCGAAGAGGGTTATGCCAAGGCAAAAGATTTATTGGAACTGCTTCAAAAAATGGCAGATGAAAAGAATTGCACTATGGCACAGTTATCTCTGGCATGGATGATCTGTAAAAAGCCATATATCATTCCGATTCCAGGTTCCCGAAAGATTGAACGTTTAAAGGCAAACTTTGAAGCCGGCAACACCATCGTAACACCGGAAGAAATTGCCTTAATTGACTCCAAGTTAGATACCATGAGCTTTGAAGTATTCGGAGAACATGCAGCTAAGCGTTAACCGGTATATGGATAAGTCAGCATCCTTAACAAAAATGTATTATAATGTGGATAACAGAAAAGGAGCACAACTATGTACAACAAGAACGCAAAAGACTTCCATGAAAAGATGTTTCCGGGATATCCGGTCAATGAAAATGATCCGGATTATGATTATACCGTCCGTTATGAAAACTGGGCTTATGATGCCGTAATTAATGGCAATGATCTTCCGGACCGTGAACGTGTATTGGCCACACTGGCAACCTGCATGGGTTGCGGCGGTGTTGATGAATTTGGTTATTTGATTCCTTCCGCAGTTAAATCTTTTGGTGTAAAACCGGAAGAAATCAAAGAATTAGTTTATCAGGGAACAGCTTATCTCGGTATGGCAAGAGTATTCCCATTCTTACAGAGATGTAATGAAGTATTTAAAGCTTCAGGTATTGAAGAATCAAAAGAATCCCGCTTAACCAATACGGAAGAAACCCGCCAGCCAACAGGAACGGCTGCCCAAACTGCGATTTTTGGAGATCGCATGAAAGAGTTCTGGAAGGGCGGAACGGTAAACTATTGGTTAGCTTCCAATTGTTTCGGAGATTACTATACCCGTAAAGGATTGGACTTAAAGGATCGTGAAATGATCACATTCTGCTTCCTGTTAGCACAGGGTGGATGTGAATCACAATTGAAGAGTCATATCAACGGCAACTTCAATGTAGGCAACGATGCCGCATTCTTAAGAAAAGTTGTTGAACAGATGATTCCGTATATCGGTTATCCAAGAAGCTTGAATGCCTTTGCGGCAATCAAAGAAGTTGAATAAAAAATCAAGGAGCTGTATCGCTGGATACAACTCCTTTTTTTGTGCTATTCAAGTGACTGGCACTGTTCCAATAAAGTAATAATCGGTAAATGTTGAGGGCAGGCTGCTTCACATTGTCCGCACTGGATACAGTCGGAAGCTTTTCCACGTCCCTGGGTAACGATTGTATATTCTCTCTTTGTTCTGAATTCCGGGCTTCCTTTTTTGCGGTTTTGCACATTGAAGATTTCCGGAATAGGAATCTGCATCGGGCAGCCCTTTGTACAATAATGACAAGCTGTACATGGAATGGACTTATCCTCGTTTAAATCCTGCTGGGCTTTGGCAATCACTTCTTCTTCATGTGCATCTAAAGGCTTGAAGTCTTTCATGAAGCTTAAGTTATCTTTCATCTGTTCAATGGAGCTCATTCCGCTGAGTACTGCTAAGATATTATCCTTGCTGGCAACAAAGCGAAGTGCCCATGATGGGTAAGATAAACCATTGTTTTCGGCATCAAAAATAGCTTTAACCGTATCGATTGGATCGGCTAAGATACCGCCTTTAATCGGTTCCATAACCGTAACCGGTTTGCCGTATTTCTTACAGATTTCATAGTTTTCTCTGGACGCAACACCCGGGTTTTCCCAGTCTGCGTAGTTGATCTGCAACTGTACGAATTCAGCATCCGGATGTCTTTCCAACAATTCAACCAATAATTCAGGATCGGCATGGAAAGAGAAACCGTAATGTTTGATCAAACCTTTTTCTTTGAGTTCTTTCACGTAATCCCAAATACCGTATTCTTCGTATTTCTGATAATTTCCGCGTTGAATCGCATGTACTAAATAGTAATCAAAATAACCGGCACCGCTGCGCTCTAAGCTGGTTAATGTTTCCTGCTTAGCTTCTTCGGCAGTAATTGTGCTTCCCGGCTGGATGATCAATTTAGAGGCAAGGGTATAGCTGTCACGTGGATATCTTTCTACCAATGCTTTTCGGATAGCTTCTTCACTTCCTGCATACGCAAACGCTGTATCAAAATAGGTTCCACCTGCTTCGATAAAGGCATCGACCATATCGGATACCTGTGGTACATCAATCGATCCATCTTCTAATCTTGGTAAACGCATTAAACCAAAACCAAGTTTTAATTTTTCTTTTCCTGTATAAACACTCATGTTTTCCTTCCTTTCCTAATCAATTTATCCTTATTTATATTTTATGTCATTTATTAAAAATTCGAAATATGAATACAATTATATCAATTCCATAAGTGTTAGATGCCTCTAACTATAGATAAAAGAATTATCGAAAAGAATATATTATAATTTATTTAGAATATGCGTAAGGAAAGGAGAAAATCATGCAGTTTAAATCATTTCAAAACATTCAATTATCCCGTTTAGGTATGGGAAATATGCGTCTTCCTGTCAAGGATGACAAGATTGATTATGATGCTGCTAAGGCAGTGATCGATGAGGCTTATAAAAGCGGCATCAATTACTTTGATACTGCCTATATTTATCATGGAGGAGAGTCCGAAGTATTTACCGGAAAGGCTTTAAAGGAATATCCAAGAGAGTCCTATTATGTAGCGGATAAATTCAACTTTCAGGCACAACCGGACTATGCCAAACAGTTCTCAGACCAATTAGACCGTCTGCAGATGGATTATATCGATTTCTATCTGCTGCACGGGATTCAGGATAACTTTGTGGATGATATCTTAAAGTGCGGTGCTATCGAGTATTTCAATCAACTCAAAAAAGAAGGCAAAATTAAATATTTTGGATTCTCATTTCACGGAAATGAAGAAAACCTGATGAAAGTATTGGCTGCCAATACCTGGGATTTTGTTCAAATCCAGTTAAACTACTATGACTGGGAATACGGAAACCATAAAAGATTGTACGAAATATTGGCTGAAAGAAATATTCCTGTCATGGTCATGGAACCGGTGCATGGCGGACTTCTGGCAAATATGAATAAAGAGTCTGCTGCTTTATTGAAGGAAGCAGATCCAAATGCTTCTCTGGCATCCTGGGCAATGCGATGGGTGATGTCGCTTGAGCATGTACAGGTTGTACTTAGCGGAATGAATACCTTAGAGCAGATGAAAGACAATGTCACAACATTCTCAGATGCAAAGATGGTCACAGAAGAGGAGAAAAAGCTCTTAAAACAGGCAGCGGCATTACTGAGAAAAGATGTATCATATCCTTGTACTGCCTGCCGTTATTGCGTACCAAACTGTCCGATGGGATTAAATATACCGGAGCTCTTACGTGCATATAATGATATGAAGACCGGTGGAGCATGGCGTCTTGTCAATTTATTCGGTCTGCCGGAAGATAAACAGCCTTCTGCCTGCATTGGATGTGGAAACTGTACAGCACACTGTCCGCAATCCCTTGCGATTCCGGATGCCATGACGGAAATGGCCGAAATGATGGCTGATATGAATCATTAAGAAAAGAGATGATGTTTCAGTTAATACCGATTCAAATTTATAGGATGTGTTTGTTATAATGGATGTAACAGGAACACAAATACAGGAGGAAATAAGATGAAAAAATCGCTTGTTTTGGCTGTGGCCTTGGGCATGGGATTGATTTCTCCATTAACAATCCGTGCCAAAGAGAATAATGAAACCATATATTTCAAAATTAAAAATATGGAAGGCTTCACACAATATGATGGATATACCTATTCTTTATCTTCAGGACAGCCAAAATATGTACTCGAAATTAAGAAAGACACATTTAAATTACATTGTTTCTTTCAATCAGGCAGTCCGGATTATTATGAGGAAGTATATACCATCGATTTAGATTATGTTTCTCATAAAGAGGACATGTTGATTGTAAATAGAATATACGATCAAAACCATAATGACATTACTGATTGGTTTGTCACCATGGAGTTTACTTTCTTATCCAATAGAGTCATTATGGATGTAGAAAGAAATGAATCCACTCTTGCGGGAGGATCGAGCGGAAGTATTCAGACGGGTGCATATCGTATGACAGCCCCAGAGAAAAATAATTCATCGAAGAAGACACCGGATGAACTTTGCGCAATGGCGCATGCTTACTACAAAAAACAATATAATTACAGCCCTCCGGAAGTCGACTACACCGTCAATAAAAATGGAACAATCACCATTCATCTATATGAAATCGTTGATGATGGAAACGGTATGTCACATACCGCCACATCTGCATGGTATACAGTGGATGAGTATGGTGTAGGTGTTAATGAAATCACACAGGAAAAAGTAAATTTGAATGAATAAAAGCCGATTTTAATATGAAGTGAACCCCTAAAGTTGAACCACAACTAAGGAGGTTCACTTTTTATTATGAAATATACTTTGGAATTCAAACTGGAATGTATCAGAAAGCGAAAAGCAGGCGAATATATTGAAGTACCTGCAAATATGAAGAACAGGGATTCTTTTACCAGACAGGTACGCAAGTGGTGTAATACTTTTCATTCATTAGGTGAGGCTGGTCTTTATCACAACAGACCAACTTTAGACATCTCTCAGAGGATTGAACTAATTGAAAGAGTGCAGAACGGTGAATCATGGACAAGC
This sequence comes from Faecalicoccus sp., assembly GCA_017941505.1. The sequence continues at coordinate 7,032 of JAGAWH010000029.1, forward strand.
GTAGCATCATCTGCCGGTATCGGATGTGATCTGCTGATTAGATGGGGCAAAATCTATGAAGAATCTGGTATAGTTGGTTTACAATCACTTAAAAGAGGAAAGAAACCGGTTATGCAGAAGAAAACGAAATCACCCAAAAAAGAAAATACTGAAAAATCAAAAGAAGAACTTCTGGAGGAGATCGAATATCTCCGTGCAGAAAATGAATACTTAAAAAAATTAAATGCCTTAGTTCAGAAAAGAAAGGCCCGAGAACAGAAGAAAAAGTAGCTGTTGTCGATGAGCTAAGGCCGAAATATAGATTGAAGATACTTTTCAGGGTATCCGGCCTTTCAAAGTCCACATACTATTACTACAGCTCTGCCAGGCATAAAAATGCGGTGAAGAGGAAAAAGGAAGATGAAGAAAGAATCTTAAGTTTAATCACTCCTGTGTTTGAACATCATAAATCCAGATATGGCTATCGAAGGATACTTTTAGAATTGAAAGAGGAACTCCGCGGAACCAACCATAAAAAGATCCAGAAAATCATGTCCAGGAACGGATTGCTCGGGAAGCAGGGGAAGAACGGAAAATATCATTCATACAAGGGGGACAATGGCGAATTTAAGGAAAATCTTCTGCTTCATAAGAATGTGGATGAAGTAAAGCATAAAACCACATATGTCAGAGATTTTGGTACCACCAGACCCAACGAAAAATGGACAACGGATGTATCAGAATTTAAAGGACCTGAAGGAAAACTCTATCTTTCCCCGATAATGGATATGTATGATGGGTCCATCGTATCTTATGATATTTCCTTCCATCCGGATTTCGAACAAACTCGCAGGATGCTGGATAAAGCGTTCCGTAATCATCCTGATCTGGAAGGATTGATCTTTCACTCGGACCAGGGCTGGCAGTACCAGATGAAACCGTATCAGGAGATGTTGAAAGAAAGAGGAATAAGACAGTCATTTTCCCGTAAAGGAAACTGTATGGACAATTCTTTGATGGAGAATTTCTTTGGCATCATGAAGAATGAGATGTATTATGGGTATACATTTGAATCGATGGAAGAATTAAAGGCTGCCATGGAAGAATATATCGACTACTATAATAACGAAAGAATTAATTTAAAAAGAAAAGGACTGTCACCATTAGCTTATAGGCAACAATCCTTATCTAAATCATAACTTAATCAAGAGTCCAACTTTTTGGGTTCACTACAATAATTTCGGCTTTTTTTAGATGTTAACCTTCTTTTTTCCTTCGAAGAAATCATTTACATCTTTATTGTATTCAAGAATACGCTTATCGATTTGATCTTCCGGCAATTTCTTATAATATTCGATATCTCCGTATTTTTCTGCTTCTTCAAAGAAATGACATTTATTGTCGATAAAATCCACCATTTCCTGCAGTTCATCGATTTTCTCTTGCAGCACTTCCTTTTGATGAACATAAATTAAATATCGGTCATGAATCGTATTGTTGCCCTGCATATATAAGTCCATAAATTCCTTAATTGTTTTTAGAGACATACCTGTTTTCTTTAATACGGTAATGGTATAAAGATGCTCAAAATCTTCCTTTGTAAACAGTCTTACGCCGTTTTTATCCCGTTTAATAAAAGACAATAATCCTTCTTTATCATAATATCGCAGCGTATGTTCGCTGATGCCTGTACGTTTGGATACTTCTTTAACTGTATAATATTCACTCATAGATATCCCTCACCTTTGAGTATACTCTAACATTGAAAAGGGAATCGGGAAAGATGTAACTGGTAGATAGATTTTCCTTATTATATAATTTAAGTAAGATTAAATAAGAGGATAAATACTATGATCAAAGGAGTTAATTTAGGAAACTGGCTTGTCTTAGAAAAATGGATGAGTCCAATGTTATTTGAAGGAACGACGGCTGAAGATGAATACAATCTGCCACTGCAGCTTTCACCGGAAGTATATGAGGCACGAATCAAGATTCATCGAAGTGAATATATTTCTGAAAGAGATTTTGCGACCATTGCACGAATCGGTTTTAATACGGTTCGTATTCCTATTCCGTATTTTATTTTTGGTGACAGACCCCCATTTATCGGTTGTATTGACTTGCTCGATAAAGCCTTTGATTGGGCAGAACGTTATGGATTGAAGATCTTAATTGATCTTCATACCGCACCATTATCGCAGAATGGTTTTGATAATGGGGGAATCTGCGGTGTCTGCCGCTGGTCCAAAGAGAAAAACGAAGTGGATTTTGTCCTTCAGGTATTAGAAAAACTGGCAAAGCGATATGGAAAACGAGAGGCATTGATGGGAATAACACCAATCAATGAACCAATTACCGAGCCTATGTGGGAGATCATGGATGTACCTAATCGATATCCTGCAGCTGACCCGGAACTTGCCAAAGGAAGCGGGCCGAACACAATTTCTTTTCTGGAAGATTTTTATACCAGAGCATTTGATATGATGATCCCGCATTTAAAAGCGGATGCGTATGTGGTATTCCATGATGGTTTTCAATTCAAACGATGGAAGGATTTTTTGACAAAAGACAAATTTACAGGACGTGTGATGTTGGATACACACATGTATTTAATGGTAGCTGAGGCTATGGGGTGTGAACAAAATTTAGAAGGATATCTCAAGTTTATCCAAACCCACTTTGCCGAAGACATCAAAGAAGTGCAGTCTTATGTTCCGGTTTTAGTCGGGGAGTGGTCCTTATTTAATTCTGCTGCCATAGGTATGGATACGCAGGGTGGACGCTCTTCCTTAAATGGAATTGATTTTACTGAAAGTACAGGAATGAGCGAATCTGAGAAAAAGGAACTCTATTATAAAATCGCAAAAGCGCAATTAAAGGCATGGGAAAACGGTGCCGGATATTGTTACTGGAATTATAAATTGTTATTGGATCCTGTCCATGAAGCAAATTGGAAAGGTTGGGACTGTTGGGATTTGGGTAAATCGGTGGATTTAGGATGGTTCCCGGATAAAGTATAACGATTCTATACCAAAAAAGTATAATATGATATTTAATATGCATATTTGATTAATACTTAACCATGGTTGATAATGTTGTCAAAAGGAGATAAACAACATGAAGGGAAAGTTAAAATATTTACTTGTATTAATCAGTATGTGTGGCTTGATCGCCAGCTCTGTAGGACTGATCACCAATGTATCCGGTTTATTCTTTACGCCGATTGCGGAAGAGTTCAATATTATGAAAGGTTCGGTTTCTTTGACACTGACCATCTCCAATATCGTATTTGCGATTGGTGGCTTGTTGGCACCAAAGATGTTAAAGGAAGAAAACTTTAAAAAGCTGATCATCTTTGGAACGGTTTGTGTAGCCGGCTGTACGGCATTGTTGGGATTATCACCGAATTTGATCATTATGTATGTATTAAATGCGGTTCGTGGTTTTGCCGGTGGTGTACTTGGATTTGTCTTGATCACAATGGTTATCAACAATTGGTTCCAGGCTTCCGTTGGACTTGCGACCAGTATCGCAATGAGCTGCAGCGGCTTTGCCGGTGCATTATTCTCACCGATCATTTCTTCCATTATCGAAAGCAGCGGATGGCGTGTAGGATATATGTTTGTGGCAGCTATGATGGCCATTCTTAATCTTCCTGCCATTCTATTCTTGCCATCATTAGATCCAAGAGCTAAAAACATGGTTCCGTATGGATATGAAGAAGCAGAGCAGACAGAAGAAACTGTTGTGGAAAATACCGCATCTGCTAAAAAGCCGATCTCTCCGGTTCTGTTTGGTTTAGCGATTCTATTTGCGGTATTAACCTGCGGTGGTACAGCACTTCCTCAGCATTTTCCGGGCATTGCCGAAGGCTTTGGTTTAAATGCAGCAGCCGGTGCTATGATGTTGTCGGTATGTATGTTGGTAAACAGTATCGGTAAAATTATCTTCGGTGCTTTAAGTGATACGATCGGATCGAAAAAAGCTCTATTACTGTATACTGCCTTAGTTATCGCATCTATTGTTGGTTTATGGATGATTCATGTTCCAATGATCATGACCATCTGTGCCGGTGTATTCGGACTTGTATATTCATTAGGTGCTGTAGGACCGGTTAACGTATCCAAGGATTTATTCGGTTTGGAAAACTATGCCGATACTTATCCGAAAATCAGCTTAGCCGGAACCATCTCCAATGCGATCTTCTCATCTTTGATTGGCTTTATGTATGATTTCTCCGGAAATTACACATCTACTTTACTCATGATGTTAGTAATGATGGTTTTAACAGGAGTAATCTTAATTCGAGCTTATAAAAATCAATAATATAACGAGACGGTATCTTTCTGGGTACCGTTTTTTTTCGTATACTATAGATGCAGAAAGAAAGAGGCAAAGCGTATGAGTATTGTGGTAATTGGTGCATCATTTGTAGATATCAAAGGATATCCTTTGACAGAATATATCCCCAAAGGAAGAAATGCAGGAAGAATTCATCATGTACATGGCGGTGTTGCCAGAAATGTGGTAGAAGATATCGCAAATGTCGGAGTGCCTTCCACCTTTGTGAGCCTGGTAGATACAACCGGCATCGGAGAAGATGTGATAGAGCGTTTAAGAAATCATCATGTGAATGTGGACTACATCCGCAAAACCGCAGATGGTTTAGGAACCTGGCTTGCCATATTTGATCATACCCAGGATGTGGTGGGATCCATTTCCAAGCGTCCCGATTTAAGTGATATTCTTTCTATTCTGGAAGAAGAAGGCGATGCGATCTTTGAAAATGCGAAAAGTATTGTCGTAGAGATGGATTTGCCTTCCGATATTTTAATGAAGGTATATGAGCTGGCTGATAAACACAATAAAAATGTCTACGGTGTAATATCCAATATGTCGCTTGCCTTAGAACATCCCCAGTTATTAGAAAAGAGCGAATGCATCGTATGTAATGAGCAGGAAGCAGAAATGTTGTTTGAAGATAACTACAATGAACTTACTGTCGATGAGCTGATGGTTGCCATTCTCCATAAAGTCAAACAGTCAACCTTTAAAAATGTAGTGGTGACATTAGGGGAAAGAGGAGCTGTTTATGTGAATCAAAATGATGAATTCGGTCACTGTCCGGCTAAAGATGTCAAAGTCCTTGATACCACCGGTGCAGGAGATTCTTTCTTTGCCGGAGTTGTAACAGGATTGACGTATGGAAAAAGCTTAAAAGAAGCCTGTGAAATGGGAACTGTACTGGCATCCACAGTCATCGTTTCAAAGGATAATACATGCCCTCTGTTTAAACCGGAAGAATTTGGAATTAATCTCTAATCCCGATTTAAAAATATCGGGATTTTTTCTTTGTGGAAACATCTGTATGGTAATATATAACTAACAAAAAAAAGAAATGGAGAAAACTATGAGTAAAGTAACTGAAATTACACGTGAATCGTGGATCATGAATACGTTTCCTGAATGGGGAACATGGCTTGTTGAAGACATTGAAAACGAAGTAGTTGCCCCGAACAATGTGGCAATGTGGTGGCTTGGATGTACCGGTATCTGGATGAAGACTCCGGGCAATACGAATATCACAATTGACTTATGGACAGGTAACGGAAAAAGAACACATGGCGATGGCAAGATGAAGGTAGGACACCAGATGGCCAATATGTGTGGCGGACGCGCAATGCAGCCAAACCTTCGTAATATCCCGTTCGTGTTTGACCCATTTGCCTTCAAACATGTAGATGCTGTATTGGCAACACACTATCATCAGGACCATATGTCACCGGAATGGGCAGCGCATGTTATTCAATCCGGTATGACCACAAAAGATGAAAACGGAAATGAGATTCCTGTACCGTTTATCGGACCGTTAAAATCCGTTGAATACTGGTTAAAATGGGGCGTTCCTGAAGATCGCTGCCGTGTTGTAAAACCGGGTGATGTGATTAAGATTGGTGACATTGAAATTGTTGTATTAGACAGTTTTGACCGCACCTGCATCGTAACAACTGATTCTACCGGACCGGACCGTGAAGAGTTATACGGAAAGTGCCCGACCGACATGGATGACAAGGCTGTTAACTATTTATTAAAGACACCGGGCGGAAATATTTATCATTCCGGAGATTCTCACTTCTCAATCTATTTCGCAAAACACGGTAAGGATTATCCAATCGATGTAGCCTTCGGTTCTTATGGAGAAAACCCAATCGGTATGCAGGATAAGATGACTTCTATTGATATTTTACGTATGGCAGAAAACTTACAGTGTAAAGTTGTTATTCCAATTCATTGGGATGTTTGGACAAACTTTGCCCCGGATTGCGAAGAGATCCGTTTATTATATGATTTCAAGAAAGACCGCAATGAATATACCTTCCATCCATTCTTCTGGCAGGTAGGTGGTAAGTATACATATCCTGCAGATCAAAATAAGATCTATTATCATCATAGAAGAGGCTTTGAAGACTGCTTTGATGAGCCGCAGAACATTCCGTTCCGTTCCTGCCTGTAAGATTATGCGAGCTTATCAAATAGGAATTTACGAAAAAGGCATGCCGGCTTCCTTTAGCTGGGAAGAAAAGATGCTTACGGCAAAAAAGGCCGGATATGACTTTATTGAAATCAGCATCGATGAGACCGATGAGAAATTAAAAAGACTGGAATGGACAGAAGATGAGCGTAAAGAGCTTCGTGATTTGATGAAAAAGACCGGTATGCCGATTCGTTCGGTGTGCTTAAGCGGACACAGAAAGTACCCTTTAGGAGCACCGGATGAAAAGGTAAGAGCACGTTCTTTAGAAATCATGGAAAAGGCCATTCAGTTAGCGGATGATTTAGGAATCCGTATTATTCAATTGGCCGGATACGATGTTTATTATGAAAAAAGTACACCGGATACCGTGAAGTGGTTTACGGAAAATCTGATCAAGAGTGCTCAAATGGCTGCCAAATACGGTATCTCCATGGGCTTTGAAACCATGGAAACGGAATTTATGAATACCGTAGAAAAGGCAATGAAATATGTGGATATCGTGGATTCACCTTGGTTAGGTGTCTATCCGGATATCGGCAATTTGACCAATGCCGCCAAGACCTACAATACAGAAGTATCCAAAGATCTGGATACCGGAAAAGGTCATTTGATGGCCATGCATTTAAAGGAGACAATACCGGGACATTTCCGTGAGATTCCTTTTGGCACCGGTCATGTGGATTTTGAAGCAGGTATTCAAAAGGCATGGGACTTAGGTGTACGCCGGTTTGTCACTGAATTCTGGGATGTCAAAGACGGCAATTGGGATAAAGAGATGACAAACGCTTATACAAGGATGACTGCCATCCTGGATAGGATGAAATAATATGAAATTTACGAAAAAAAGTATTGCCGAGCTGGATAAATGTTATTCGATTGCTCCCTTGAAAATGGATGGGAAATCCTATTTTCTGGTAGCTGCCGAGAAACATGATCGCTGCTTATTATTTGATTATGACGGTAATTTAATCGATACGGTATGGAGTGAACCGGGTGGCGTTATGACCATGGTTCAGGTACCGGGATCAAACGGTGTATTTTTGGCAACCCATGAATTTTACTCGCCAAATGATTCTAAAAATGCCCGTATTGTGATTGCCGAAAAGAAAGAGGATACATGGAATATCCGTACGCTTTGCGATATTCCGTTTGTTCATCGTTTTGATATTTTATCCAATTACGGAAAGAAATATTTAATCGCCTGTGCCTTAAAATCCGATCATGAATATAAGGATGACTGGCGCTTTCCGGGAAAGGTCTTCGCAGCTGAGCTGCCGGATGACTTATCTTCCTTCAATGCAGAAAATCAATTAAAGCTGACAGTCATAAAAGATGGTTTATTAAAGAATCACGGATACTGCCATTTAAATGAAGACGGTATCGAAAAAGGCCTTGTAGCCGCTGATAACGGTGTATTTCGGTTTACGCCGAAAGAAGACGGTTCCTGGGATATTGAAACGATCTTAGAAGATGCATCCAGTGATGCGGTACTGGTGGACTTTGATGGGGATGGTAAGAAAGAATTATTATCCATTACACCGTTCCATGGCGACACCATCCGCATTTATAAAGAAGATCATGGAATCTTTAAACCGGTTTATGAATATCCATATAGGGCAGAAATGTCTCATGCGATCTATGGCGGCACTTTAGCCGGAAAACCGGCTGCAGTCATCGGATGGCGTAAAGGCGAAAGAAACCTGGTGGTATTTACGTATGAAAACGGAAATTATCAGGTACAAATCATCGATGAAGACTGCGGTGCAGCCAATGTCGCAAAGATGAGCGATGGCAATCGGGAATTCCTGGTAGCCGCGAATCGGGAAACCAATGAAATTGCGATGTATGAGGTAGAAAAGTAACCATGATCTTAATCATGGATATTGGGACATCGAGCACACGCGGCATTCTTTTCGATAAAAACGGAAAAGAAAAATGGATGGACCAAATTCAGTATCAGCCTACCTATTTTGCCTCCGTCTATGTGGAACAGGATCCGCAGGACTGGATCAATGCCGTTTGTGAGTGCGTATCCCGTGCCCAACAATTCGCATCAAAAAATAAACAGAGTATTCGTGCCGTAGCTTTTACGGCACAGCGCTCTTCCTTGATTCCATGTGATGAAAATGGGGATCCTTTACGCTCTGCCATTATGTGGCAGGACCGCAGAAATGCGGATATTGTCAAAGAGCTTTCCAAACAAAACTCCTGGATTACCTCTAAGACCGGAGCGCGCATCAATACCGTTTATGCAGCTGCCAAGATGACATGGCTCAAAAGAAATGAGCCGGCCATCTATGAAAAGACATATAAACTATGTTCGGTTGCGGATTTTATTATTCATGAAATGACAGGTGAGTTTGTGACCGATGAAACCTATGCCTGCCGAAGTTTACTTGCGGATGTGCATAGCTGTCATCCCGATGACAAGCTCTGTGAATATTTTGAAGTGGATAAAGAAAAAATATCGACAGTTATGGAGCCGGGAAGTATCGTCGGATATACAACAGATCAATTTTTCAACAAGACCAAATTACCATCCGGAACACCGGTTATCAGCTGCGGCGGGGATCAACAGTGTTCTGCCTTAGGTATGGGTTTGGTAGAATCGGGCAGCGTTGTGATCACAACCGGAACGGGAGCCTTTATTATGGCGTATGCCGATCATGTTCCGGATGTACTCGATGGTCAGATTGTGGTCGAGCGCCATGCTCTGAAAAGAACATGGGCATATGAGTGCAGTATTCCTGCCTGTGCCGCCCTATACAATTGGGCCAATCAAATTTTCTTTTCCAAAACACAGAAGGAAATGGCTGACATCAATGCAGCGGTCATGGAATCTAAACCGGGAGCCAATGATATTATTGTGGTACCAAGCTTTACCGGAAGAGGAACACCGGATTGGAATACATCTGCCAAAGGAGCCTTTGTGAATTTGACACTGGGAAGTACAAAGCAGGATATGGCAAGAGCTGTCATCGAATCGATTGCCTGTGAGATTGCCAACAATATGGAAACCTTGTCAAACTATATGAATATTCCGGAAACAATCTTATTAACCGGTGGTATGACCCGCTTTTCTACCTTCGATCAAATTCTGGCCGATACTTTAGGAAAGAAAATGAAGCTGATTCCTGCCATTATCGATCCTACCGCATTAGGTGCCTGGATCAATGCCTCCGTCTGTTTGAAAGATTATGCAGATGCCAAAGAGGTATTTCAAAAGGCAGTTGCCGATTATGAAATCATTGAATATCAGCCGAATTATGATAATTATGCGATATATAAAGGAAAACGATTACAGATGAAGGAAATCTATGAGAGCCTTTACGGTAAAGAAAGAGGATATTAAATATGCTGGAAGAATTGAAACAAAAAGTATATGAAGCCAATATGCTGTTACCAAAATACGGACTTGTCGTATTCACATGGGGAAATGTTTCCGGTATTGACCGTGAAAAAAATTTGATGGTTATCAAACCATCCGGTGTGGAATACGATGTAATGAAGCCGGAAGATATGGTCGTAGTGGATATTGAAACCGGTGAAAAAGTAGAAGGGGATTTGAATCCATCTTCGGATACGGATACCCATCTGGTTCTATACCGCAACTTTAAAAATATCGGTGGTATTGTTCATACGCATTCTAAATCGGCGGTATCTTTTGCCCAGGCCGGTATGGATATTCCTGCAATGGGAACCACCCATGCGGATTATTTCTATGGAGATATTCCATGCACCCGCAAGATGACACCGGAAGAAATTCACGGCAAATATGAATTAGAAACCGGCAATGTGATCGTAGAGACATTTAAGGATATCAATCCGGATGATGTACCGGGCGTACTTGTTCATTCCCATGGACCTTTTGTATGGGGAACCGATCCGTTCAATGCGGTACATAACTCCGTTGTCATGGAAGAAATTGCCTTTATGGACCTTCATGCCTTGATGTTGAATCCAAAAGCGGATTTCATCCAACAGGAGCTTTTAGATAAACATTATCTTAGAAAACATGGTCCGGGTGCTTATTACGGACAGAATAAAAAGTAAGTTTGCGGATTATCGCAAACTTTTTTTCTGTGTGTCGGGCATGGCACATCTCTAGTTGGTGAAAGTCCAACCGCAGGTAGTTACCGCCAAGCGTAGTGAACCCCAAGTGGAAGACAGTGA
>JAGAWH010000030.1 GCA_017941505.1 Faecalicoccus sp.
TGTAACATTAAGTTCATTGCAGATATTCTTAACATTGTACGGTCCATATCAAAGCCAGAGAACATAGTAGATGAAAAATGATCCCATTGTTCCTGTGTCATTACATCTTCATAATGATTGCGAATATATTCGGCCGCCGAAACCAAGAATCCGGCCGTTCCGCAAGCTGGGTCGCAAATTATATCATCCGGTGTTGGCTGCAATAATTCCACCATCATATTCCGTATATGTAATGGTGTTCTGAATTGCCCGTTTGTTCCTGCAGTTGATAACTTACCTAACATATATTCATACAGATCACCCTGCATATCTAAATCCGCAATATCATTCTCATATAAATCATCTAAACCTGTGATTACCTTTTGAAGAATCTGTGGAGTTGGAATTAAAAACATAGCATCGCTCATATAGCGGGCAAATGCAGTACTTTCATCATCTCCATTCGCATTTACTTGAACTAACTCTCCATCTACAAAATCCGGTAATACTCCGTTTTTCATCTCTTTGATAGCTGGAAATACTCTTTGGGAAATTATATCGAAAATATCTCTTGGATCTTTATCTTTAAACTTGCTCCAACGCATGGATTGACCAATCTCGCTTTGTGGAAATATTCTTGTTCCTTCGGTTCCGGCAAGAGCATCAAATGCTTCATTTTCTAATTCTTTTTCATCTAAAGAGCGAATAAACATTAAATATGTTAACTGTTCAATTACGGTTAAAGGATTCGTAACTCCTCCTGACCATAAGTCTGTCCATATCTTATCTACTTTATTTTTAATGACGCCTGTAATCATATTATCTCCCTCACTATCTCAAGTCATAATGTCGCTATAACAAATTTTAACATGCTAAAGTATCGGATTCTATATGAATCATCGAAAAAATTCGATACAAAGTAATGTTTCACAAATATTTGTTTTATTAGATACTTAAAAAGACGACCGCATTCATTCAACAAAAGATATGTTGAATTTTAACAATCGTCTTCTATATAGTTTGCGATAGCTTATCAATTTAGAATATTTTTTTATAAAGCTATTCATCACGCACGGATAATTTTAAAACATCCTCTCTGGCATAATGACCGCATACATCGTGTTCCATCCTGCTTGCTGGAACCTTCTGCATATCAAGATCTGCATACAGCACACCTTCTTTGTCCCAGATTGTCTCTGTTATGGCATGTCCAAAAGGATCAATGACACAACTTCCTCCCCTGCATACGATATCAGGAAGTTTCTTAATTTCATCCTGGCAGTTTAAATCCATTGGATACATTTCCTTTGTGAAATACAAATCGGCATTGATAAAATAACAATGTCCTTCGATTGCGATATGGCGGATGGTATGCTGCCATTCCTTATTATCGTTAGTATTAGGAGAAATGTAAATGTTGACACCCTTCTGATACAGTGCCACTCTGGCAAGAGGCATATAGCTTTCCCAGCAGATAAGATTGCCCATATAACCCCAAGGGGTATCAAGCACCGGGAAAAATTCCTTATCTGCATCTCCCCAGACAACCCTCTCACTTCCCGTTGGCTTCAGTTTTCGATGGTTCAATGCCTGGCCATCAGGTGCAATCATCATATTGGAATTATAGAGCGTTGCATTTCTATCATCTCTTTCTGAGTAACCTATACTGACATAAATTCCTTCTTCCTTGGCGGCATCAATAAGCTGCTTCATCTCAATTCCATCGGCAAGTATGGAATTGTCGTAATACTTTTTCCAATCTTCACGGCCACTTTCCGTCCGACTTCCTACCGTGAATCCATAAGTAAGTCCATAAGGATAGCCGGGAATAAAAAGCTCAGGAAATACAACCAATTCAGCTCCATTTGCTGCACATTCATGAATGTATTGAACGGCTTTCTTAACACAGGCATTCTTATCAAACATTATCGGAGCAGCCTGTACGATGGCTGCCCTGCAGGTATCTTTAAGATCTTTCATAGATTTTATCCTCACTCATATAGTTCTTTTCTTCTTAGAGATGTATACGGTCTCTGATTTCTTCTTTCCGATGCTTTTTTAAGATTTATCTCAGCCATTAACATTACTTCCTTGTCATCGGCCAGCACAATCGTATTTCCATCATAATCAATTACGATAGATTCCCCTGAGAAATCCATTTCTCCTTCTATGCCGCAACGATTGCACATGACAATATTTACACTGTTTTGAAATGCCTGTACTTTTACTTCCCATTGGAATAATTCGGAAGGCTCTGCTTTCGTATTAGCGGTAGGAATAATAATTAATTCTGCTCCACGTAATGCCTCTGTACGAATGCTCTCCGGATAATGTCTGTCAAAACAAACCACGATACCGATTTTACCAAATTTTGTATCAAATACAGAAAACCCTTCCTCAGATGGGGTATAGTAATCCTGCTCATAAAACTTTTCACATTGAGCAATATGCACCATTTTCTGCCTGCCGATAATCTCACCCTTGTCATCTATTAGAAGACTCATATCATAACATCGGTCATTTTCTTCAATATAAAAGTTGGGTGACACAAAGATATGATTCTCTCGACAGGCCGATTGAATCTCTTTAACATAATTACTGTCGAATGATAATATGTACTTTTTTACATCACCATGCGGATATTGCGGAAAGAATGGAGAAAGCTGTATTTCCGGAAAACAGATAAGATCAGCTCCCTTTTTGGAAGCCTCTTGAATCAGCTCAATCGTTTTTTTGAAATTTGTATCCATATCCGCTGTCATTTTCATTTGTGCAAGTGCAATTTTCAAAAGTGTATCCTCCTCATTAATTTTTTAAATGGCCTTAAATCTATGTACCCAGTGCTTCCCAACTTTGTAAGACATTTAATTTGGTCAGAGAAAAAAGTAATACCACTACTTAACAATTGTTCATAAAACAATTATAATGCCAGTTTATTCAGCGGTGAAGCCTACTTTTTCTCCTTTCACCGCTGAATAAACCGATTATCACAAAATAAAACAGGATACTTTTAAATATCCTGTCTATTCAAGCGTCAATAATAATGCCATCTTAAATTGTTTTTCTGCTTTCACAAAATGAAGACCACCTTTCGCAAAGTGAAAATTCTCTCCTGCTTTGATGATATGCTCTTCTCCTTCATAACCGATAATACCTTCTCCATCTAAGGCAAAGATCAAAGCTTCGCCCGGCGCTGCATGCTCAGATAAGCCGGTTCCTTTATCAAAAGCCATAACGACAAATTTCATCTTATCATTATGAACTATATCCATATTCACAATTTTATCTTCCACATAAGGGACAAGTTGGGATAATGTAAATACTTCCCCAGCTTTAATTGCTTCATTCATCTTACTATTTCTCCTTATTTCTATTTCTGTATATATAGTGCCTGTACTTGTACGAAAACCGATCGGTATATCCTTTGGTGTTAAGATACAATCCCCAACATTCAGTGTGATATTCTGTTTGTTCCAATATACTTTCAATATTCCATCATTCACGATAATAAGCTTATGATAAGGATAAATTTCCGCACTTATATCTGTATTTTTCGCCAA
>JAGAWH010000031.1 GCA_017941505.1 Faecalicoccus sp.
GGCAACATATGCCACGGCTTCGGAAAGCCAGTAACCATGCGGGTTTGAGCGACTACCCCCGAATTTTAACCAACGTTTTACCAACATTCACTATAAAAACTTGCTAGAGGATGACAAGAATCCTCACCAAAAATGAAGGAGTGGAAAACGGCAGATGCTACGGTAACATTTACCGGTAATATGCCATGGCATACCTACCACTCGTTCATGAAGTAGGGAAGAAGCAAGATGGTCTGATAGAAAAAAATATATATTTTTCCAAAAAGGGATGCGGCAGAAGTTGCGTCCTTTTTTGGTGCAATGAAGGAGGAGAGGCATGGCAGTATTTAGAGTTGAAAGAACAAAAGACTATACAGTGATGTCTAATCATCACTTAAAAAATAAGAATCTATCTTTGAAGGCAAAAGGGCTATTATCACAAATGCTATCACTTCCTGAAGAGTGGGATTACTCACTCAAGGGATTGGCAAAGATAAATAAGGAAAGCGTAGATGCAGTAAGAACAGCAGTCTTAGAACTAGAATCAACAGGATATGTTGTAAGAGAACAAACAAGGGCTGCTCAGGGAACATTTAGTCAAATAGAATATGTGATCTATGAAATACCGCAATTGGATTCACCGATATTGGAAAATCCAATAACGGATAATCCGATAACGGAAGAACCGATGTCGGAAAATCCCATACAATTAAATACTAATCAAGAAAATAAAAAAGAATCAAATATTGAATATATAAATAACTCATCCCATCCTATCCCATCCTATAATCCTTCCCTTGAAGAAGATACTGTTGATAAAAGTGATTCAGGAAGGGAAAGGAAAGGACAGAGAATCAATAATTATGATTTATGGGAAAAACAGATTAAAACCAACGTGGATTATGAATCCTTGATGATCAGTTATCCATACGAGCATGAGCTAATCAATGAGATTATTGCAATCATGGTTGAGACAGTTATGTCCAATAGAACCATGATTCGTATAGCAGGAGATGATTATCCATTTTCTGTAGTCAAAGAAAAGTTCTTGCAGATTGACTATAGTCACATGCAATTTATCATTGATTGCTTCAACGAAAGAGCTAGAAATACAGAAATCAAGAATATCAAACAGTATATAAAAGCTGTAATTTTCAATGCTCCAACAACGATTGATAGCTACTACACAGCGAAAGTTCGCTACGATATGCCGTGGCTAGGTAAAAATCATGATGAACGGTAACGGAGGTATTGGTATAATATGATTGAGCAAAGATCATTTCGAGGTGGTACGATGGCAAATAAGTATAAGCCGGGAGATACCGTCTATATCGTCTCATCTGTTAGGTGGATTAGAGAAGCCAAAGTCTTAAAGTGCGCAGGGGGATTCTATACTTTGAAGTTTACAGATACAGGCGGTGGAATAAAGGTAAGAGAAAGCAGAATCTTTTCAACAAAAGAAGCTGCTGAAATTAGTATAAAGAAGTAGAAAAATCGACATTTATTGCTCTGGAAACTATCGACTCAGAGGAGGCAGCAAATGGATCTTCAGAATAGAATAAATGAGATATTGAAAATGGATATCGATGGTAATGAACTTCTGGACTTTACTCGAAGTGATTTGATTTATCAATTTCTTGTAGGAGAGTATGGGTGGAATGAAGTTCAACAGTCCTTATTTCAAGCTCTTATAGATGAAAAACCAAAGAAAGATTATGTCTCGATAGCGCAAGTATTCTGGTTTGCGATTTTGGATAAATTAGATATTGATCGAGATATGGCTGTTGCATTAATTAACTACAGATGTAATCCATATGACTCTCCTTATGAAGATAATCTCGCATGGTCAATAACTTCAAGCCTGTACAATCTTGATTATGCTAACTCAGAATACAATGCGTTTCGTGACGAGAAAATTATCAACATATTAAATGAATGTTTTAATGGTCAAATAAGTGGTGTGATTACCGGAGAACATATTGAAAACTGAGGGTAATAAAGGACGCATACTCAGAAGATTATGTATGTGAAATGTCGATTCCTGTAAGTGCTCATTGATTATACAAATTCCAATTTGTCGGTCTAAAGAGTATTTGGAGAAGTAGAGCACTTCTCCTTTTTTAATGCAAGGAAAGGAAGTGATGATATGCAAGAAGAAGTCGAACAGAAAACCATAGCTTTATCCGTTAGAACAGCACGCATGACATCTATCGTGCTGCAACAAGCTCTTAGAAAGTTTCTGGATGCACAGAAGCATAAAACTCATAAGCTACCGCATGGTAAGCAGACTTTGAAGGAACTGATGAAACAGAATACCGGAGTCTCAAGTCTTGAAGTCAATTATGACAATATTAAGGACTTTGAAGCTACTGCGAAGAAGTATGGAATTGACTTTGCTCTTAAGAAAGACGCAATGGAAAATCCACCAAGGTATATTGTTTTCTTCAAAGGCAGAGATGCTGATGTGATGACACAAGCTTTTAAGGAATATACAGCTAAAAGCTTAAACAAAGAGAAGAAGCCATCTATCAAGAAGACACTTGCAACTCTTAAGGAACAAGCTGAAAAGGTACTTCCACATAAAGAAAAAGTTAAAGTGAAAGATAGAGGTGTGGAATTATGAGTGATTTGAAAAAGCAGTTGATTCTCAATTCTCCATACCTGATATTCGTTTATATCTTTGACAAGTTATCGCAATCATTTA
>JAGAWH010000032.1 GCA_017941505.1 Faecalicoccus sp.
CGATGTCGCATCCATGGAGATTGTCATCGTTTCAGAATCACAAGGAACATGCGCATCAGTATCACAAGTATGCATAAAAATAAGCGGGATTTTCCCGCTTATCATCGAACTATTTTGGGACATTTTCCCTTAATATTGACATCATCTTATTTGATTTTTTAACGTCCATTCCTATCCAATCATGATAAAATATCTATAACGGTTACATAAAAAGGGAGAGAATTCACATGAACAATAATGAAAACCGGCTTACTTCTATGGAATTGAAGTGGGTCCTATACGATGTCGGTAACTCCGCTTTTACTTTGCTGGTATCAACGCTAATTCCGATTTATTTTAATACGCTTTCCGAAGCAGGCGGCTTATCGGAAGGCACGTATCTGAGCTATTGGTCATATGCGGTTAGCATTTCAACACTCATCGTTGCCTTAATGGGGCCTATTCTCGGAACCTTTGCCGATTATAAAGGCATGAAGAAAAAGGTGTTCATGATGTCGGCATTCTTAGGTGCTTTAGGACTTGCCTGCTTCTCGCTTCCAAGCTCCTGGCTTACCTTCTTAATTCTGTTTGTGGCAGCCAGAATCTGTTATTCCTTATCCTTGATCTTCTATGATGCAATGGTTGTCGATGTCACCACCGATGAGAGAATGGATGCCGTATCCTCTAAAGGATATGCATGGGGATATATCGGAAGCGTAGTTCCGTTTATCATTTCCCTTGCCTTAGTATTGATGGGAAGTAAAATCGGAATATCCGCCGGAACCGCAATGAGTATTGCGTTTGTGATCAATGCATTGTGGTGGGTTGCCTTTACACTTCCTCTGGCTAAGTCATACCGCCAGAAATATTATATCGAACCACAGCCTCATCCAATCGCCAACTCTTTCAAGCGGTTGGGCGATACGCTTAAAGATGCCCGCAAACATTCTAAAATCTTCTTGTTCTTACTCGGTTTCTTCTTCTATATTGACGGTGTTTATACCATCATCGATATGGCTACAGCTTACGGAGCAAGTTTGGGCTTAGATACAACCGGCTTATTACTGGCATTGTTGTTAACGCAGTTTGTTGCCTTCCCGGCATCCCTTACATTTGCCAAACTGTCCAAGACCCAGGATACAGCCACTTTGATCAAAGTGTGCATCTTCGCCTACTTCTGTATAGTACTTTTCGCTATCCAATTGGATAAACAATGGGAATTCTGGGCATTAGCCGTTGCGGTTGGATGTTTCCAGGGTGGTGTGCAGGCTCTGTCCCGTTCCTACTTTGCGAAGATCATTCCGGAAAATACCAGTGGTGAATATTTCGGCTTATATGATATCTGCGGTAAAGGTGCAAGTTTTCTAGGTACTTTGCTGATCGGTTTGGTAACTCAAATCACAGGTCATCAAAATTACGGTGTTGCCGCAATTTCATTAATGTTTATTGCCGGTTATTACTTCTTCAATAAAGCTTCAAAAATTGACGCACAATAAAAAACCTGAGCTCACTCAGGCAATGGCGTCAACCTAAAAATGTTGACGCCTTATTTTTTGGCTTGCAGTAATCTTAACTACTAACCGTGAAGGTAAATACAGTCGAAGAAAGTTCATAAGGAGATTAAAGACAGTTCAAAAGAGCGCATGAAAACTCGTTTTTTTTAGGATAATTTTTTTCGATTTGAATGATATACTGTTGGTGTTAGATGATTTATGGCCTGATGGTCTGCAACCGTCCCTTGACACGGATAACTCTTGGCCAGTTACGCCCATCAAGCCTGAAGCGAACTGGAGCAC
>JAGAWH010000033.1 GCA_017941505.1 Faecalicoccus sp.
AGTATCACAAGTATGCATAAAAATAAGCGGGATTTTCCCGCTTATCATCGAACTATTTTGGGACATTTTCCCTTAATATTGACATTGGAATGACTTTTAACTAATTTAAAAATCCATTCCATTTTTATATAATAATTAATAGATAATAATTATAACGAAAAAGGAGATTTACAATGAAAGAACCGTTTAAAAATTTCTTATGGGGAGCCTCTTCTTCTGCCTTTCAAATTGAAGGCGGATGGGATGCAGACGGCAAAGGAATGACTGTTGCCGACTACAATTCCTTTAAAAAATCCGATGTTCAGGCCGACTCCAAAGTGGCCAGTGACTTCTACCATCATTGGAAAGAAGATATCGCCTTAATGAAAGAGCTGGGATTAAAGATTTACCGCTTCTCTACATCTTGGGCACGTATTGTTCCGGATGGTGATGGAAAGATTAACCAGAAAGGAATAGATTTCTATAACGATGTGATCAACGAGCTGCTTGCCAATGATATTATCCCTTTTATTACCCTATACCATTTTGACCTTCCGTATGCCTTAGTAAAAAAGTATAACGGATGGCAATCCAGAGAATGCGTAGATGCCTTTGAACGATATGCCAGAATCTGTTTTGAAAACTTTGGTGATCGTGTAACGATGTGGCAGGTACATAATGAACAGAACTTGATGATGCGCGTTGATGAAAGAATGAATATCGATATGGAAGACGGACATGAAAAAGAGAAAATCCGTGCCCAGATGGATTACCATATGTTCTTAGCGCATGCCAAAGCGGTCAATGCCTGTCATGAAATCATCGAAAACGGAAAGATTGGCTGTGCTGTATCTTCCACTGTCACTTATCCTTACACCAATAAACCGGAAGATGTATGGGCCGCTATTCAAAATAACCGCTTTAAAACCGATTATTGCCTTGATATGCATGTCAATGGTGAATATCCGGGCTACTATATGAATTATCTGATTGAACAGGATATCGTTCCTGAAGCAGAGTCGGAAGATAAGGCATTATTGAAATCCGCTAAAATGGATTTTATCGCATTTAACTACTATCGTACTTTAACTGCTCACTATCTGCCTTATGACAAAGACCATCCAAAAGGTTTAAAAATTGAAGGTATGAATGAAGTCGACTACGATATGTACGGATACTGGAAAATTGAAAAGAATGAGAATTTAGCTGCCAGTGAATACGGTGCCCAAATCGACCCGGTCGGCTTTAGAATTGTCTTAAATGATTATTGGAATCGATATCATTTACCGTTGATCATTACCGAAAACGGTTTAGGAACCGCAGATACATTAACCGATGATTTAAAAGTTCATGATGATTACCGTATCGACTACCTTGAAAAACATATCAAAGCCATTCAAGAAGCTATTGAAGATGGCGTGGATGTCTTTGGATACTGCCCATGGTCAGTTGTTGACCTGTTAAGCTCTCATCAGGGATTCAAAAAGCGCTATGGACTTGTATATATCAATCGTACTGATATGGATTTAAAAGATCTTTCCCGTATTAAAAAAGACAGTTTCTACTGGTATAAAAAAGTCATTGAAAATAATGGATTAGAATAAACAAAAGGCCCTGGACTTCAGGGCCTCAATTTTTTAATAGTAATAGTATTCTTCTGCAGGTGCTTCTTCCGGAGGTGCCTCTTCAGCCGGTGGGGCTGTATAGCGTGTCAGCCATTCATTGCCTTCATAATCCCGCATACATACCCAGAGATTGGAGTTCACTTCATCCAGCTCACCCCATACAGAATTATATTCACCGCAAACAATATTGGCGATGGTATAAACTTCTCCCGGAACCAGATAACCCATAAAGATACCGTTATGACCGGCCATATCTCTTAACATCAGCTGATCGTTGGCAGTATATTGTCCATAAGGGAATCCCTTAACAGTAAATTCAACATCTTTTAATTGGATAAATTTCCATTTACCGTCAATCTTAACGTATCCACGTCCACCGATAAATTCAGAAACATCTTCGAATTTACCCATATATACTTCCTTAAGGGAAGAATCTACAACACCCATAAGACCGCCGCGCTCTACCTTCATGGCAGAATCCGAAAGCGGTGTAGCAGAGGTATAAAGATAATCGCTTTTACTCTGGCCGTCAGCAGAATAAATACGATATCGCTTGCCTTCTTTATTATAGAAGATTCCATAGTTGTAGTGATTGTTTCCGTAATACGTGCCCAGGATATCCTTATATGGATGATTACCTGTATAGGAGGCATTCACGATTGCTGAAAAGGAAGCCAGTTCCGTAGATTCATACGGACCGTATACCGTTTCCAAGTCCGGTAAAACGATGGAATAATGCTTCATATCAGCACCCTCAAAATCAGATCCGGAATCCGATTCATTGACAAAAATAGAAGATTCCAGTTCCTTCATCTTGCCGGTAAACTCTTCATAGACATTACCATTGGATGCAAGAACAACAGGAAGTGTCATTCCGCTTGTTCCTTTATTACATGGATTTGATTTCTTGGTACGTAACATCAAATCGATACTTTTATTATTCGTAGAAGTTTTGTATGGCTCAGCATCCTGATACATGCATGCTCCTGCATTCTTTTCAAGTGGCTTATAGAACATTGTAGTATAAGTGCCGCTTGGAACTTCTGCCGTATTATCTCTGCTTAAAAAGCCGAATGTTCCCTTTTCCAAATAAATCCATCCTGAATCATTATAGTTAATAGGAGGCGCTTCAAAATTTGGAACTTCTTCAGATATAACATCATATTCAGTAGCTTCTACTGTTCCGTCTTCTTCCTGACCTCCGCTGCCTGCACATCCACTCATCCCCAAAATTAATGTACCTGCAAGCAGTATCTTAATAAACCGCTTCATAATCATCCTCCAAAAAAAATAAAATCTCTCTTTGTATATTATAGCTAAAAAAGTGAATAAATACATTAATTCTATGTAATTTTCAAAAAAGATTTTTATTTATTTCTTAACATTATAAGAGATTATAAGATGATTTTGAATCCGGAAAACGATAAACAAAAGTGGTCATTAAACATATATATCATCTCGGAGATAAAAATAAAAAAAAGCCCTTACGAGCTTTATCAACAAATGGTGCCGACTATAGGAATTGAACCCACAACCTACTGATTACAAGTCAGTTGCTCTACCAATTGAGCTAAGTCGGCATGCATTAGTATTATATCATCATTCAATCATTTTTCAATAAGAAAAAAAGGCTCAATCGAGCCTTAAAAAACTAATCTAAGTATGCCATCAAAGTGGAACGAATAGCGCCGGTTTCGGCAATCATTTCCTTAAACATCGTTTCAATCAATTCACCGATTCCTACTTCATATAAATCGCTTCCGAAGATGTTCTTATTGGAAAGGATCGGTTTTAACTGATCTTTGAACGATTCTGTATCCCCTATCTGAATTGTCTTCAACATTTCCTGAATTTCATCATTCATCGGATCCGGTGATAATTCAAACGGTTTTCCTTCATCATCGATTGCCAGCATATAGCGAAGCCATCCCGCAATCGCAAGCGGAATACCGACTAATTTTTTGGCATCTCCATAACGAGATACATATTCCTTGATGGTCTCACCATAGCGGATGCCCACCATCTGTGAAGTATCTACCGCAATTCTTTGCGGTGTATCTCCTAAATACGGATTTGGGAATCTTTCATTGATACACTCATCGATGAATGCCTCCGGAGATAAGATCTTTGGATCTTTAACCACATGCATTCCTTCTACCTTTCCGACAAGATTTGCCAGTGCGGAAAGCTCAGGATCAGACATCTCATCGGAGAATAGCGTATAACCAAGCGCGCAGCCAAGCGGTGCCAACGCGGTATGAATCGGATTCAAACATACGGTGACCTTCATTCTTTCCGATGCGTTGACCGTATCTCTGTCTGCCATATACACGCCTGCTTTTTCAAGCGGCGGACGGCCGTTAGGGAAACTGTCTTCGATGACAAGATACTGAGGATTTTCTCCGTTCACAAATGGCGCAATATATGTCTTTTTATCCGTAATCACAATATCCATATCTTCCACGCCATCTTTCTGTAACATTTCCTGTACCTTGTCAGAAGGGCGTGGAACAATCTTATCGATCATAGACCATGGGAAAGAAACCATTTCCGGATTGTTGACATACTCAAGGAATTCTTTGGATACAAGACCACTCTTTTCCCATGTAGATACAACATCGAGTACCGATTCTCTGAATTTCTTACCGTTTTGAGAAACATTGTCTACCGAAACAAGAGCTATCGGAGATTTACCTGCCTTAAAGCGTTCATACAACATGGCAGAAGTAATCGTTATCGCATGATGCAGCTCTTCAGCTTCCGGGCCGTTTTTCAGGTCTTCTTCTACAGCCGGAAAATACTTTCCGTCCGCATTTTTTAAATTATATCCCTTTTCGGTAATCGTATAGGTTACCATCTGTAAAGACTCAGAACAGAAGATTTCCTTTAAGCGGGTGGTTTGCGTTTTGGCGTTTACTGCCTCACACAGAGATCCGTTTACTCTTTTACCGACTGTTCCATCGGAATACAACGTAATCGCAAGAGCCAGATTATCATAAGGTTTATAGATCTTGTCTACGACTTCAAAGTCAAAAGTTTCAATACAGGTTAAGCCGGTATCCATCAATCCTTCATCGAGAAGTTGATCGGCAATTTTTCCGATAAAGATACGGAAAATATTTCCAATCCCAAAATGAGCCCAGCGCGGCGATTCAATTGTCCTGCTTCGAACCTTTTCAACATCGTATTTTGGTAATTCAATACCTGCCTCTTTCCAGGCACTTGTATCCTTTAATCCTTCTAATGTTAATTTCATATTATGTTTCCTTTCCTGTTAAATCCCATACAACAATATCTTCATAGGGATTGGTTTTTGAAATCGCGATTTTTGTGACCTTCCCTGTGAAATCGTGAAATAAAGCAATGTTGTTTAGAAAATAAGATTGAATCCGGCCTTTTGTACATTTTGAAGCCATTGTGACATGGGGAATCCATCCCCATACACGATATTTCAAAGAAATCTTGACATCCGGAATTCTATTTAATGATTCATGTACTGACTTTGAAAGCTCATGAAGATATTCATTCAATAATACATAAATCACAACATTATCTTTTCCAAGAATTCCCTGTGAGACAAAATGAACTTCGCTTGAAAAAATACCTTCCAATGAAAAATAGGCTTTAATATCTTTCACATCGGTATCAAAAGATGCCACAGTAATATGATTCGGTACATCTCGTGATGGATCTTTCCATTGATTCAAAATTCCATTTGTCTTTTCATCAAAATATAATGAGACCAAATACATATCTATATTGAACTAACACACTCTTACGAGTGTGGGCTTTTTTTGTGAAAAGCCATAGTTCTACTCCTTTCTTTATTTTAC
>JAGAWH010000034.1 GCA_017941505.1 Faecalicoccus sp.
ACTTACATACACATTCTACCTATTGCGATGGAAAAGATACGATTACGGAAATGATTGAAACCGCCATTGAAAAAGGCTTCACAAAGCTTGGCTTTTCCGGTCATATCCATGTCGGTATCGACGATGGATCGATGAGCGAAGAAGGTCAGAGACAGTATATTCAAGAAGTCCTTCAGAAAAAGGAAGAATATAAAGATAAAATTGAAATCTATTTAGGAATCGAACAGGATACGCTGGCTCGATTAAGTAAGAAAGAACCATTTGAGTATATTATCGGATCTGTTCATTTTTTAGAAAAAGACGGGCAATATATGCCGGTAGACTATGATGAGTCAACAAGTGTAAAAATGGTTGAACAGTGGTTTGACAATGATTTTCTTGCCTATGCCAAACAATACTATAAGACGGTGGCGGTGCAGGCCGATTGGGAAGAAGTGGATATTATTGGACATATCGATTTATTGACCAAATACAATGAATCCGAAAAATACATATCCTTTACAAACCCGGAATATATAAAAGCTGCCTGCGACTGTATCGATGCACTTGTTTCAAAAGGGAAGATGTTAGAAGTCAATACCGGAGCAATCGCCAGAGGATATCGTAAGACTCCATATCCGGAAAGACATCTTCTACAGTACATCTATGAAAAAGGTGGAAAGATCATGCTCAACAGTGACTGCCATAACCGTTTTAAATTAGATTGTGATTTTGAAAATTCTATGAATATGATCAAAGAGTGTGGCTTTAAGAACATGATGACATTTACGGATGAAGGCTTTAAGGAATTACCAATCGAAGAATTTACTATATAGAAAAACGAAGAGGTTGATGTGAATTTCAACCTCTTTTCAATTTATTGAATGTCTTTAAAACTTGGGATGCCGTAAGCTCCTTCATTTAAGGTACATGCGTTCACGATTGCCTGCTCCATTGCCTTTACTGCCATAACACCTAATGCGTTTAAGTCCACATCCACTTCATTGGTTGACATCGCAAAGATGGTATCACCATCGCTGTAAGTATGAACCGGACGGATGCAGTGGGCATAACCGTTATGAGCAATGGATGCCAGTTTATTGGCTGCAGCCTTATCCATTTTGGCATTGGTGATAACGCATCCGATGGTTGTATTGGTATTAGGATCGGCATTGCCGGCCATTTCTAAGAAGGCATCTTCTGTAAAGTAACGCTTTTTCGCTTTTTGATCATAGATACCGGCAATCGGTTTTTCAGAATTTGGATAGAAGACATCTCCACACGCATTGACTGCTACAATGGCACCTACCTGAACGTTTCCGCATTGTACCGCTGCCATTCCTAATCCGGTTTTCATGGCCTTGTCAAAGCCTGTATATTTACCTACCGAAGCTCCGGTACCGGCACCGAAATTTCCCTGCTGAGGATTGTTCTTTTCTGCTTCTTCACATGCCTTATATCCCATTTCTTTATGTGGGTAGGCCTTCATATCCGCTACGGAGCAATCAAATAAAGAAGCTCCGCAAACGATCGGAATAAAGATTCCTTTTAGATCAAAGCCAATACCTCTTTCACTGAGATAGTCCATGGCTCCGCTTCCGGCTTCAAGTCCAAATGCGCTTCCGCCTGACAACATAACCGCATGAATCTGCTGCACCATATTTTTAGGATTTAATAAATCGGTTTCTCTTGTAGCCGGTCCGCCGCCCCGTACATCCACTCCGGCAACTGCACCTTTTTCACAGATGATCACGGTACATCCGGTTCCTTTTTCTACGTCTTCGGCACTACCGATTTTAAATCCTTTAATGTCTGAAATTGAAATATTCTTCATATCGCTTCTCCTTTTTTCATAGATATTAATTAGTTCGTTAGCTATAATAATTATAACATGAGTTTACAGACAGATTTACTGGAATGGTATGACATAAATAAAAGGCCTTTGGTTTTTAGAGAACACAAGGATCCTTATGCGATATGGGTATCCGAAATCATGGCCCAGCAGACTCGGATTGAGGCAATGTTGCCGTATTTTGAACGGTTTGTAGAAACCTATCCGGATATCGTTTCTTTATCCAAGGCGGATGATGAAAAGCTCAACCATCTATGGCAGGGGCTTGGATATTACAGTCGTGTTCGCAACATGAAAAAGGCAGCTATTGTATGCGTGAATGAATATGGTGGCAAGATGCCCGATAATAAAAAAGACTTGGAAAAATTACCGGGAATCGGTTCGTATACGGCAGGAGCAATCGCATCGATTGCCTTTGATGAAAATGTAAGTGCAGTGGACGGCAATGTGATCCGTGTCTTTTCCAGGTTATACAATATTGACGAGGATGTAAAAAAGACAAAGGTAAAAAAACAGATTGAAAGTCTTGTGGATGCTTCTTTACCGGGAAGTAAGTATATCAGTGATTATAATCAGGCATTGATGGAATTAGGCGCTCTGATCTGTATTCCGAAAAATCCACGGTGTGAAATATGTCCGGTGAAAGAATACTGTATTTCTTTAAAGGAAGGGGATCCTGCATCCCTTCCAATCATGAAACAATCCAAGGCAAGACGTATCGAACATAAAACATTATATATTCAGGTACATGGAAATAAGATTCGCTTCATCAAGCGTCCCGATACCGGATTATTGGCCGGTTTATATGGATTTGATGAAACCAAACCGAATCATATTATAAAAAGTATCGAGTTCAAACCGTATACGCATATCTTCTCTCATGTCGAGTGGCATATGAAAGGGTATTTAGTTTGGGTGGATACGGAAGATGAATCATTTTATTCGATCGATGAAATCGAAGAAACCATTGCGATTCCTACGGCATTTCAGCCATTTTATAAACAGACAAAAGAAATCATAGAAAGGACAACATTATGAGTATTGTAGTATTGGCATCCTGCACATTGGATGTAAATTTATATGTGGACCGTCTGCCGGAACGTCAGGGAGATTCATTTGTCAGACACAAAGAGATTAAGACCGGAGGATGTGGATATCACGTAGCCCGTGCCATATCCGATTGCACTCTTTGTTTCCCATTAGGAACCGGATTGTATTCCGATCTGGTGCAGAAAGATCTATTCAATGCGGATTTTGATTTATATCTGCCGCGAACCGAAGAGGAAAGCGGTGTATGTTACTGTTTAATTGAACCGGATGGGGAAAGAACCTTCTTAGGTAACCATGGTGCCGAATATCATTATCGTAAAGAATGGCTGGAAGATTTGGATGAATTTGATTGGGCATATGTATCCGGTATTGATATGGAAGAGAAGGGAAATACCTGTATCTTAGATTTCATCAAGGAAAGAAATATGAAATTCCTTTTTGCACCGGGTCCCCGCTTAAGAGCGATGGGAGATCTTTTGGATACCATTTTAAGTATGAAACCGGTACTTCATATGAATACCAAGGAAATCAAAGACTGGACCGGAAAAGACAAAGAAGAAGGCATGAAAGAATTATTTGCGATTACCGGTATGCCGGTCATTGTGACCGATTCCAGCAATGGGGCTTATTGTTTTGATGGACAGATGCACTTTATACCAACTACACCGATCAAGGTTAAAAATGCGACCGGAGCCGGAGATACCCATGCCGGTATGTGTTTAAAGGGACTCGATCTTGGATGGAGCATCGATAAAATGTTAGAAGAGGCAAATAAAAAAGCCGGAGAAAAAATGTTGGAGAATAATAAATAGGGAGATTATTTATGATTACCGAAACTATATCATTAAATCCGGAAGGTACCGCAAAGCTATATACCTATATTTTGGATTCTGCGGTATCTTTTTCAAAACAGAAGAAATGGCCGGCAGTTGTGATTCTGCCCGGCGGCAGTTATTTGACAACCAACATCAAAGAAGGAGAAGCTGCAGCTGTGCAGTTTCTGGCAGGGGGATTTAGCTGTTTTGTACTTCGCTATGCCACTTATATTCGTACTAAGGAAGAAGCAGGCGGAAGCATTGAACTGGATGAAAAAGCTCACTATCCTAATCAGGCGCTCCAATTAATGGAAGCTTTACATTTGATTCATGAAAACGCGGATAGATGGAATATTGATACCGATCTTATTTTCACATTAGGTTTCTGCGCCGGGGCCCATATCTGCGGTACCGTAGCACAGCGCTACACAGAAGAGAAATTTGTGAAGAGATTGTCCTTTGTTCCGAAAAAGGATGAACTTCGCACGGCCGGAACGATTATGTGCTATCCGATGATTAACGGAAATTTAAGACCGTATCTTGCCAAGACAAAGAATGAACCGGGAAGCATCTATGGACAGATTAATTTGATTGAAGGCTGTCTGTTTGGATATGTCCATCCAACACAGCAGGATATCTTTGAAAGAAACTTAGTCCATTATGTGCATGAGAAAATGCCACCGGTATTTATTTGGCAGACCAACGATGATAAGACAACCGATCCGGAAATCGCATCGGAGTTTGTGCGGGGCATGCAGCGCTTTGGTGTATCGTGTGAATATCATCTATTCTCGGATGGAGGACATGGTATTTCGCAAATGAGTGAATATTGGGCAGATGACAAGGAACTGGATGAAGATATTGCCATCTGGCTGCCGTTAGCCTTACATTGGATGCATAGAATCATACAAAAAAAGAGGGTATAACCATTGAGTTATATCCTCTTCGTTTGTTTAGTTATTCCTTGATTTCACGCTGATTGGAAACGATGCAGGAAATTGCCATAAAGATCAGCGTGCAGGCGATGATAACACCTTCCTGAATCATGGTATCCGTATTGAATAATTTTGGATCGTTAGATACAGCGCCTAAAATATACTGCCCTAAATCGATAGGAACTTTATATTGGTTACAAAGCAGCGTCGCAACAAGTGGGCCAAAGGTAACCCAGGAGAATGAAAGTATGATTGACCATACGCTCTTGATAAACATATATCCAAGTGAGAATGAGAAAATCGCAATCAGGATATTCTCAACCAGCTGTAAACCTACGGTAATCGCAATCTGAGATACACTTAACTTAATCGCAAAGCTGTTTAAGAAAATCATGGCAACGGAGACTACCGCTTCAATTAAGAAGTAGATTAATGAAGCATGGATTGCTGCAAACATTTTTCCAAAGAATACAGCGGTGCGGGAATATCCGGCGGTTAAGTAATTCTTTGTGGTCTGTTCTAAATAGTCTCTGCGGGCAATACCTACAGCTTCAGAAATCGCGAAAATCATTGTAAACATGGTAAGTCCGGTTAATAACTCCGTTGAGCTTTCCGGAGGAATAAAGAAACGGAACGCAATTGTGAGTGCCAATAAAGCAGCACATGTGATCCAGAATGCCGGACGGTGTCTTAATTTATAAAGCTCAATTTTCAATATCTTCATCATAAGCCGGCCTCCGCAATCTTCAAGAATTCATCTTCAAGACTAATCTGTTCTTCAACAATCTGCTTGGCAGTAAGTTCACGAACTAATTTTCCTTCGACCATCATACCGTAGTGTGTAGCTAACTTTTCTAATTCACTTAAGATATGACTGGAAATTAGAATAGTCGTACCAAGACGGTTGAGATCCATAAGAATATTTCGAACGTTGGCGATCGCAGCCGGGTCAAGGCCATTGATCGGCTCATCCAAAATTAAAAGCTGTGGACGGTTTAAGATGGCACAGGCAATTCCTAATGCCTGACGCATACCCAGAGACAAAGCTTTCACCTTTACGTTTGCCTTATCGTCTAATCCAACAGAACGAAGCGCTCTGTCAATTTCTTCTTTTGGCTTATCCAGATTAATTAATTTAGCGCGGATCGTAATGTTTTGCATAACGGTAAGATCGTCATAGAACGTTGGTGATTCAATAATGCATCCAATTTGACGGCGTGCTTCTGAAATGTTCTGTTCACCTGATAACAGGGAAATCGAACCGCTGTTGGCATTTGTCAAACCCATTAAGATGCGCATTAAGGTTGTTTTACCGGCACCGTTTTTACCAATCAATCCATAAATAGCCCCATATGGAACATGGATGGATACATTATCGTTGGCAAAAAGCTTTCCATATTTTTTTGTGATTCCTTCGGTTTCGATGGCATTCCCCTCTTTTACTTCTCCATAGTTTATCTTAGAACGCTCTTCTAACATTTCAGAGATTGCCTGAACGCTGGATGTCTGATTTTTCTTTACATTCATCTGCAGATACGTTCTTGGAGACATCAGGATCATATCCTGTTTGCCATCTTTTGTGATAATGATCGGTTCATCGCTGGAATGACATACCTTTGATAAGGAGTCATAATTTCTCAGCAAATCCCGGTCGGTGTATACTTTTGGCATAATACTACCCCCTCACGATGAGAATAATATAAACAAAAGTAAAATTCAATAGAGAAAAAGGGTGGAATCCCCTATATAGTTTGTGCTATTATTTGAAATGGCATATTGTCGAAGGAGGGATTTTAATGTCCTTGTTTGGAAATTTGTTTTCGGAAGAAAAACGAGAACTCGCAGAACTGGAAAAAATCGCGGATCAAGTATTATCTTACGATGCCCAGATGCGAAAAATGAGCGATGATGAATTAAAAGCTCAAACTGAGAAATTCAGAGAGAGATTAAATAATGGGGAAACAGTAGACAATCTTTTACCGGAAGCTTTCGCAACCGCAAGAGAAGCCGCATACCGTGTAATCAACGAAAAACCATATAAGGTTCAGGTTATGGGTTCTGTTGCCATGCATAAGGGCGATATCGCCGAGATGAAGACCGGTGAAGGTAAAACCTTGACCGCAACGATGGCAGTTT
Source organism: Faecalicoccus sp. (assembly GCA_017941505.1). The sequence goes on from JAGAWH010000034.1 coordinate 6,768, forward strand.
ATTTGAATGCCTTATCCGGTCAGGGCGTTCACGTTATTACGGTCAATGAATATCTGGCCGGACGTGATGCTGCGTGGATGGGTGAAATCTACCGCTTCTTAGGATTGTCAGTTGGTGTTAATAAGCGTGAATTATCTGCCAGACAGAAACGTGAAGCTTATGCATGTGATATTACTTATACAACCAACTCAGAGTTAGGTTTTGACTATCTTCGTGACAACATGGTTACCAATGTAAAGGACCGTGTATTACGAGGACTCAACATTGCGATTGTCGATGAAGTTGACTCCGTATTAATCGATGAAAGTAGAACACCATTGATTATTTCCGGTGGTAAGAAACAGACCGCTAACTTATATATTCAGGCGGATAAATTTGTTAAGACATTAACAGCACCTACTTATACTACCGATAAGTTCAGCCATGAAAAGACTTTATTAAGCGGTGACTACGATATCGATGAAAAGACCCGTCAGGTTATGTTAAGTGAAGATGGTGTACGTAAAGCCGAAGCATACTTCAATATCCCTAACCTGTATGACTTAGACCATACACAGTTGGTACACCACATCAATCAGGCTTTAAAAGCGAACTATATCATGACCAACGAAATCGAATACGTTGTTTCTGAAGATCAGGAAATCGTAATCGTTGACCAGTTTACCGGACGTTTGATGCCGGGTCGTGCTTATTCCGATGGTTTACATCAGGCTATTGAAGCCAAAGAAGGTGTTCCTATTAAGGAAGAAACTTCTACATTAGCTACAATCACATACCAGAACTTCTTCCGTTTATATGATCGATTAGCAGGTATGACCGGTACCGCAAAAACCGAGGAAGAAGAATTCTTATCAACCTACAACATGAAGGTTGTCGTAATTCCTACCAATAGACCGGTTATCCGTGAGGATCTTCCGGATGAAGTATATGCACGTAAGGAAATTAAATATCGTGCATTAGTCAATGAAGTAAAACGCTTATATGAAAAGGGACAGCCGGTTCTGGTTGGTACCATTGCGGTAGAAACCAGTGAACTGATCAGTAACTTATTGAAAAATGAAGGTATTCCGCATGAAGTATTGAATGCGAAAAACCATGCACGAGAAGCTGAGATTATTGCCAAGGCTGGTCGTCCTAAATCTGTTACCATTGCCACCAATATGGCAGGTCGTGGTACCGATATTAAGTTAACAGCAGAAAGCCGTGAATTAGGCGGTTTAGCCGTACTTGGTTCTGAACGTCATGAAGCTCGTCGTATCGATAACCAGCTGCGCGGTCGTTCCGGACGTCAGGGTGACCCTGGATTCTCCCGCTTCTATGTATCTTTGGAAGACTCCTTAATGGTACGTTTCGGTGGCGATAAGATTCAGAAGCTCTTCGATAAGATGGGCGATGAAAAGATTGAATCCAAGGCAGTTACCAAATCAATTACTATGGCACAGAAGCGTGTTGAAGGATATAACTTCGATATGCGTAAACAATTGTTGGACTACGATGATGTATTACGCCGTCAGCGTGAAATCATCTACGCACAGAGAAACAGAATTCTTGAAAGCGATGAAGTCCATGAAATGGTTAAACTGATCTTTGAAAAGACATTGGAACAGACATTACAGGCAAACCTGATGGATACTAAGAAACAGGCTGTTGATGCAGCCGGCATGGTTAAATCCTTAGAAATGATGGGATTAACCGATGAGAAGAGAGTCCATGTTTCCGATATCGACAACAAGTCTTACGATGAAATGAAATCGTATCTCATGGATCGTATGTGGACGGAATACGAAAAGGAAATTGAACCGGTAAAGGTACAGTTCCTGCCATTTGAAAAGACAGTTGTATTACGTAACATCGACCGTAACTGGATTGCCCATATCGACCGTATGGATAAGTTAAGAAGTGGTATTTATCTGCGTTCTTATGCACAGAATAACCCACTCCAGCAATACGTACAGGAAGGTTTCGATATGTTCGAAGAGATGAACCAGAGAATTGATAGAGAAATCACATTCTTCTTAATGAAAGTTCGTATCCGCAGGGAGACGAAGAAGTAATGGAACTGTATGAATTAAAACAAAACGTAGAAACTCACCTGGAGAAGTTGGACTCTCTGGGTGAGTCTCTTTGACTTAGAGGCAAAAAATAAGCAGATCGAAGATTACGATAACGAGACTCTAAAGCCGGATTTCTGGAGTGATCAGAAACATGCCCAGAATATCATTCGTTCCCGCAACAGCTTAAAAAATATTGTAGATACCTATACAGCTTTACATGATCAGTTATCTTCTTTAAATGAGACAGCGGATGCTCTGAAGGAAGATTTTGATGAAGAGTTGATGGAGATGGCCGTAGAAGAATACGAAGAAGTGTCAAAGACATTTGAAAGCTTTGAGATTCAGATTCTTTTATCCCACGAATATGACAACAACAATGCCATTCTTGAACTGCATCCGGGAGCCGGCGGAACCGAATCCTGTGACTGGGCGAATATGTTGTATCGAATGTATACAAGATATGCCGAGAAAAAAGGCTGGAAGGTATCGGTGCTGGATTATCAGCCCGGTGATGAAGCCGGTATTAAAAGTGTTACCTTCTTAGTAGAAGGGGATAAAGCTTACGGATATCTAAAATCAGAAAAAGGTGTCCATAGATTGGTGCGTATTTCTCCATTTGATGCCGGGGCAAGAAGACATACTTCCTTTGCCTCACTCGATGTTATGCCGCAGTTTAATGATGAAATCGAGATTGAAATCAAACCGGAAGATTTGATCATTGAAACAAAGCGTGCATCGGGAGCCGGCGGTCAGCATATCAATAAAACCGATTCGGCTGTTCGTATTGTACATAAGCCTACCGGTATTGTATCTACCTGTCAGAACGGACGTTCCCAGCACGATAACAGGGAAGAAGCTATGCGAATTTTAAAATCCCGCCTGTATCAATTAATGATTGAAGAACAGGAAAAGAAATTGGCAGAAATCAAAGGTGAACAGGCTGCCAATGAATGGGGATCACAGATTCGAAGCTATGTCATGCATCCGTATTCCATGGTAAAGGATACCAGAACCGGACAGGAAACATCTCAAGTACAGAGTGTTATGGATGGCGATTTGGATGATTTCATCTTTGCCTATTTAAAATCTCAGGTGCAGTAATGCACCTTTTTTTTGTGAAAAGTGTATAATTCTTCTAGGAGGAAAATGATTATGAAAAATAAAAAATGGATTCCTATTGTAGGATTGTTGATTCTGATTGCGGTTGCCTTTGGTATCTACTCTATGAATAAACCTGAGGTATCCGATAATTTGAAATCGGTGACTTTAGAGGTAGTTGATTCGAAAGGTAAGAGTACCGATTATAAAATTGATACAGAAGCTCAGTATTTGATTGGTGTTATGGATGAGCTTGCCAAAAACCAGGATTTCACTTATAAAGCTGAAGATTCTGAATATGGAGCATTTATTACCGAAGTAAATGGAGAAGAGGCAAAATCAGAAGATTCTGCATATTGGGCCATTTATGTCAACGGGGAATATGGCCAATATGGTGCCAGTGAACAGCCGGTAAATGACTCGGATGCATTTAAGCTGGCTTATGAAAAGTACTAAGTTTAATATTCGTGAGATTGTACTGTTCGCATTTTTAACAGCTGTCATGGAAGCTGCGAAAATGGCGCTCAATCCTATTCCCAATGTAGAACTGGTCACACTGCTGGTGATTGTATATACGGTGTTTTTTGGCTGGAAAACCTATTATATTGTATTGGCCTTTATTTTGTTGGAAACATTAAATTTTGGGGTACATCTATGGGTCATCATGTATATGTATGTATGGTTGATTCTTATCGCAGGAACGATGTGGTTAAAAAGATTTGACAGTGTCATTTACTATGCCACATTTGCCGGTTTCTTTGGCTTATCCTTTGGATTTCTATGTGCATTGGTATATCTTCCTATCGGTGGATGGAATATGATGATCACATGGTGGATTGCCGGATTGTGGTATGATATCCTGCATTGTATCTCGAATTTCACAACAGTTTTGTTGTTGTATAAACCGTTAGTTCATATTATGGATAAGATGTTGAAGCGTTTTGGATTTCAATAGGGTGATTGTATGCGGTTAGAAGAAGATTTGTTTCAAAGAAAAGTACCTGTTATGGATACTTTGATTCCTTATGGCTTTATTCAAAAAGAAGATGGATATCATCTGTATAAATCGCTTTTAGATAATCAATTTCAAATGGATGTACATATTGATTCTAAAGGGAAAATAAAGGCAATGTTGATGGATACAGAAACAGGGGATGAGTATATGCAGGTGCATATGCCGGCAAGTCAAGGTACTTATGTATTGATGGTAAGAGAAGCCTATCTGGAGGTGCTGGAAGATGTTGCCGGGCATTGTTTCAAAGAGACACGATTTCTTTTTCCGCAGACCAATCGCATCGATCAGATGATTGAAGAAAAGTATGGGGAGCATCCGGATTATCCTTTTAAAAAGCTGGAAAGCGCAGCTGTATATCGTTATCCTGCCAACCGTAAATGGTATGGCTTGGTGATGGATATTGAGAAGGGTCTTTTAACAAAAGAGGACGATAAAACTATTATTGAGGCATTGAATGTCAAGGTAGATGCAGATAAAAGGAATCATTATCTAAGTGTGGATGGAATTTATCCGGCTTACCATATGAATCGTGAGAATTGGCTCAGTATAGTTTTAGATGAAGCGGTATCGGATGAAATTGTGATGGAGCTAATTGATCAAAGCAGGCACTTTGCGATTTCAGCAGGAAGAAAAGGGGATACCCATGCCTGGATCATTCCGGCCAATCCAAAGTATTATGATATCGATAAGGCATTTGAGAAGGAAAAGGATATTATCTGGAAACAGAGCGGAAAGATTGTTCCCGGTGATTTAGTTTTTATGTATATTACTTCTCCGGTATCGGCGGTAAGATATCAGGGTGTTGTCACAGAAACAGATATTCCTTATGAATTTTCCAGTAAAGAGGTTTCCATGAAAAAGATCATGAAACTGGATAAGACTCATGTATATCCGGATGATTTCTGTCCGCTTTCAAAATTGAAGGAACTTGGAATCAAATCAGTTCGGGGACAGAGGACAGTCACAAAGGAATTTCTGGAATATTTTAAGAATAATGAATCGGCTTAGGCCGATTTTTTAATTATATAAATTCTCCTTTTTTTCTAATCTTTCGTATAAGAAATTAAGGAGGAAATTGGATATGACTATTTATGATTCCTTAGAGAACGGAAACATCGAAGATATTATTAATTGTAATGAAATTATGTTGCCAAAGTATGATCCATATAAAAAAGATCTCCCCAAGAGAACAGATTACATTGGTGCTTTATCATGGCTCAGGGCAGTTTCTGAATGTATCGGGACAGATGTAGTATTTGCTTTGGATGAAGCATTGATGGTACAGAATCTTTTTGGTGGACGGAGTGATGAGTATATCATATGGGTTTATGGAGATGATGAACTGACCAAATTTAATGGAATAGTTGTGCTTGGTAATAGTATAAGCCCGCTTTGTGTTAAAGAAAGGAATGGATTGAAGTATACCGAATTTAACAGAACTTTGTCCGATGCATTCTCTAACGAAGATATTTTAGATATGCAGGGGATCACGGAAGCATTGAGCAATTATTACTATTCCCACAATGAAAGTTTTGATGGAATTATCGTTGAACCGCGATTTCAAAAAAGATTTGAAGAACTGGCAAGAGATGCGATAGATTATTACAACAATTAGATTTGAATGAATTTTACTGATGAAGAAGAATTGATGTACAAAGTGATGAAAGCTTATATGAAAGTGACATTCCAGTCGAATTTAAGGGATCAATGGTTTTGAAAGCATGTTTAGAAGAAGCAGGCTATATTGAGAACACCCGACATACTATTGATATTGATGCAAATTGGTACTTAAATAGTTTTACTGATCGCAGAACAAATGGTTGATTCTATACAGAATGCTTTGAACAAGAGTGGAATTAATCTGACAGTGCATTTGAGTAGGATGTGTAATCAAAATCGTTCAGCGGGATTCAAACTCTATAACAAAGAAATAGGGAAAACTCAGTTTACTATGGATGTTGATGTAAATCGTCCTATGTTACAAACAAAAATATACGAAATTACAGGTATTCGTTTTCGAGGTGTAATTCCAGTATGTATAATTGCTGATAAAGTATTTGTAATATCTACCGATAAAGTTTTTAGAAGAATTAAGGACGTAATAGATCTCTTCTATCTGGTACATGTTATTCCTTATGATAAAGATGCAGTAAATGAAATCTTAGCATCCTCTGGAAGGACGTTGGGGGATTTCAATAGCTTTTGAACCGTTTTGTTGAATTAACGCACGCATATGAGAAGTTTCGTTTTACCAGTGATGTTAACAAACCGACATTTGAAGATGTATATTATACGGTCAAAGATTACATCAAAGATGAGTTGTTGCGTCTGCGATGAAAAAATGTTTAAGTGGGAGGTTAATAGAAGGTAATACGCAAATTAGATTGGCTTAGGCCGTTTTTTTTGTTAGAAAATTGTAAAAAAATATGAACGTTTTAAATAAATGAGACGTCATATAAATAGAAGACATATAAAAAATATATAGTGCATTTCAATCATAATTTAATTTGCACTGCATCTGAAAGGAGAGATTAGCAATGATGAGAAAATTTTTTACTATGTTTACAGCAATATTGACCTGTCTATGCATGACTGCATGCAGCTCTGGAGGAGGAACAAATACCGAGGAGTCAGAACAAGTTAAAACTGTAGAAGAGACAAAAGAGGAATACACAATCAATACAGATATTTGTCATGCAGGAACGGATTCGTATTACAGAGAGGGTGGGACCGGAGTACTTTATGGATGGGGGTTTCTGCCTGTAGATGCTGATTCTGACAAGAAACCTGAAGATGGTATTGTAGTAGTGGCTAACTTCCTTAATCGTAGCGACAGCCCAACCGAATTTCAGCACTTTTTCTGGATTAAAGCGTTCCAAAGTGGAGTTGAATTAGATGATATGTATGTTTATTCCGATATTGAGTTTAAACCTTTAGACAACTGGACAAAGTCGGTGATGGGTGGCGCAACAATACAAGTTGCGAAAGCGTTCGAATTAAATGATGACAGTCCTGTTACTGTCAGATTGTATGAACAATTGATGCCGGATAACTTTGTTGAGATTATAATCGATCCAAGCAAAAAGGAGGAAGATAGTTCAACTGATAAAAAAGATGATAAGAAAGAAGATGGGAAGAAAGAAGAAAAGAAGAGTAAAACAG
>JAGAWH010000001.1 GCA_017941505.1 Faecalicoccus sp.
CCATATTAGCCTGATTAATTGCATCTTCTGCTTCAGCTTCGGCGCGGGCTGCATCTACTTTAGCCTGGTGTTCCGCTTCAACTTCAGCGATTGCTTCCGTGATTCCGATGGCATCCTTTAAAGTCTGAGCACGTGCAATGTCCATGTTTGCCTGGTTTACAGCATCGTTAATAGCTTCTTCGGTTTCGATTGCTTCGTGGATTGCGACTGCAGTAGTGATAGCTTCAAGATAAGCTGCTCCGATTTTTGTCAATTCTTCCAATTCAGCATCGACAATTGCTTCATTGATACCAACAGCCGTTTTTAATGCTTCAGCACGTGCGGCATCCATATTGGCCTGGTTAATGGCATCTTCTTTATCTAAAGCCTCATGAATAGCTTGTGCAGTCTTTAATGCTTCGGCGCGGGCTGCATCCATATTGGCCTGATGTTGGGCATCTTCTTTTGCAAGAGCATCTTCGATGGCTTCGGCAACTTTTAATGCTTCAGCACGAGCTGAATCAATATTAGCTTTATGTTGTTTATCTACCATATCAATCTCCTTCTTTACTTTGTTTTCAAACGCTACTGTATTGGCATCCATTTGGGCTACCTGTGCATCTACTGCATCAACAAAGGCTTCCTTCTTAGCTGCGATTTTAGCGTCGATTTCATCTAACTTAGCATCAGCTGCATCAAATTTTGCATCAATGGCATCGATCTTGGCATCAATGGCATCCTGTCTTGCCTGTCTCTTGGCTTCTGTTGCAGCTCTTTGATCAGCGATTTCTTTGCCGTATTGACCGGCGATCGCTGCTGCTTCCGCACGGGCAGCCGACATATCTTCTTCGTTTCTTGCGAAAGCTGCCTCTTTCTTTGCCTGCTGGGCATCGATTTTGGCATCGATCTTGGCATCCATTGCATCTAATTTGGCATCAATCTTTGCATCGAATTCATCTACTTTTGCGGCTGCATCGGCCTTAGCCTGATCAATAGCTTTATCAAATGCTTCGGCACGCTGCTGAGTTTTTTCGATTTGAGAGGCTACTTTATCAGCTACGGAATCAAAGTTACTTGTAGCTTTTCCGGCAAAGTCGATCATATCGTTTTCGGCATCTGCTTTTCTCTTTTCAACCTTGGCATCCATCTCATCCAGCTTATTAACAACTCTTCCGTCAAAGGCATCTACTTTTGCCTGAGCAGCCTCTTTGGCAGCCTGTGTCTTTTCGATTGAATCAATGACCATATCAGCTGCTTTATTAAAGTTGTTTGTTGTTCTTTCCGCATAAACGATCATATCTTCTTCAGCTTCCGCTTTTGCATCTTCGTGGCTTTGAATGATTGCCTGTTCGATTTCATCGGCTTTGGCATCCATTTCTTCTAAGGCATCAACAATTTTGTCAGAGAATTCATCCTTTCTCTGTTCATGTCTTTCCTTTGCTTCCTGGCCTTTTTCAATGGCGTGACTAACTTTGTCAGCTGCATCATTAAATGCGTCCGTCTGCTTTCCGGCAGCATCAATCATATCCTGTTCAACTTCTGCTTTGATTTCAGCCTTAGTTTCTTCTTTCTTATCAAAAAAATCATCAATGGCATCTTCAATTTTATCGCCGATTTCTTCCACCTTCTCTTTTAATTCGTCAAAAAAACTTTTTTCTTCAGACATAACTTACTACTCCTCCTCTATGTCTTCTGCGCCAGCTTTGATAATTTCTACCTTTTTTTCTACTGTGCGGGTCGTGCCCTGTTTTTCCTGAACTTTATTCACCAGTTCACCGGACTTGTCTACGACAAAGGATTTGATAGTGTCTAAATTATCTGTAACAGCGCTGGTCGCTGCTTTAATCGCTTTGGATGCGGATTCAGAAACATTATCAATGGAATGTGATAAGTTTTCTACGGTCTGTAACGGTGCATCTAATTTACGGATTTGTGACTCAGTGGTATCCAACGTTTTCGTTGCACTCTTGATTGTACTTAACAGTTCTTTCAAAATCATAATTAAGTAAATCAAAGCGATAACACCTAAGACCGGCAGGATCCATCCGGCAACCTTTGCGATTGTGCCGAAAAATGTATCGACTGTCATATATATCATCACCTCTAAAAGATTATATCATGCGAGTTAACCAAAAGCATTTATTTTTGAAAACATTTTCATTTTTCTTGAAAATGAAAAAAGCTCCCTACTTGGGAGCTAATTAACTATAGAATCTCTTCCTGTTCTGCTTCTTTTTCATTCTGCTTTGCGAGCATATCTTTTAATGTTAAAGTAGCTTTTACTTCCTGAACTGAAGTCTCTTCTTTCAAATCCGGTGCATCTTCCGGATCCATTTCCGGAATTGAGTTAACTCTTCCGTATTTTGGAACCGTATTTCCGTACATTGGAGAAATGATCTTTGTGAAATTATCATTTACATCCGGTTTTGGCAGAATGATCGCATCATGAACTTTTGAATGTTCTTTTTCGGATTCTTCCATGTTACCGAAGATTGGCGAAATAACCTGTGTATATTCTAAATCTTCAACCTGTGGACGACGGATCGGCTTCTGTGTTTTAGAACGGTCATACTTATATGGCTGTCTTTTCGGTGCTTCTTTTCCAAGACGTTCTTCACGGGCTTTTGAGTCAATCTCAATGCTGGTAAATGTAGACTGCTTTTGAACAGGTGCCCCAGCCGGTGTATTGGCAACAACCTGAGGTTCTACATATGTCTGTTCAGGGACCTGACGTGCAGGATAGTTTTGCGGTTCCGGTTGGTCATCGTAGTAATCATCCTGATAATCATCGTCATAGTACTCGTCATCTTCGTACTCATCATCATATTCATCATCGTATTCGTCGTCATCGATATCTTCTGTGAAGATTGCTCCGAATAAATCCTTTATTTTCATACTGTTTCCTCCTCAATACCTTTATATTTCCAAACACACCTGTAGATTGGCATATTCTGCGCAATAAATTTCTCTTCATATTCCGTAACTGCATCTTCATTATGTTCATTTCGTCTGTAATCAACGCTGATTTCCAACATCATGAATCCTGCATTCTGAAATTCAATAACAGAATATTCAAACAGATCTTTATTATCTGTTTTCATCTGTATCTGACCGTCTTTAGATAAGATTGTGATATATTGCTTCAAAAAAGAAGATGAAGACAAACGTCTTTTCGCATTTCTTTTCTTAGGCCATGGATCGGAAAAGTTTAAATGGATCACATCCACTTCCCCTTTTTCAAACCATTCCTGGATCACAGCCGCATCTCCATGAATTAAAATCAGATTGTTTAATTCTGAAAATTCATCGAATTTTTTTGCGGCAATACCGGCAGCACTTTCATTTTTTTCAATTGCGATAAAACCTTCATCCGGATACATCTTTGCCATGCTTAAGGAATAATTCCCTTTTCCGCATCCAATCTCGACATGAAGCTTCTCACAATTCAATACAGATTTCCATGAACCTTTCATAGATTCCGGCTGAGCAGCGACCTTATTTCCGGTTTTCAGATAATCGACTGCCCATTTCACTTTTCTCATTCTCATATCCGAAACTATCGCCTCAGCATTCTTTTTGAGCAAGATAAAAACAAGTTCTATCTTCCTAATGGCTATTCTACCATAAATTCTATTTTCATCAAATAAGTAACGAGAAAAAATGCCGGAATTTACCCGGCATATATTTCACTATTCGTTTTCAGAAGATGGTTTTTTATCTTTAGAAGGCTTAGGAAGAAGAGCTTTAGCAGAAACGTTGATTCTTCCCTTATTATCGATTTCCATAACCTTAACATCGATAATATCACCAATCTTTAATACATCCTCTACTTTATCAACACGGTTGTGAGAGATTTTGGAAATATGTAACAAGCCGTCCGTATTTCCAAACAGATTCACAAATGCACCAAACTTTTCTAAGCGGACAACCTTGGCAGCATAGATATCGCCAACCTTAGCTTCACGGGTAATATTCTGGATCATTTCCTTAGCCTTGTTGATCGATGCATAATCCATATGATAGATCACAACTTTACCGTCATCATCGATATCAATCTTAACATTATCGCATTCCGCAATAATCTGGTTGATCATCTTTCCGCCCGGACCGATTACATCTTTGATCTTATCCGGATCAATCTGCATCATCGCAATCTTTGGAGCATATGGTGATAATTCCTTACGCGGTTCAGGAATTGCCGCCAACATGTTATCTAAGATCTCTAAACGAGCCTTATGAGCCTGGGCTAAGGCCTGTTCAAAGATGTCGCGGGTAATACCGGTTGTTTTAATATCCATCTGGAGTGCTGTAATACCCTTGGTAGTTCCGGCTACCTTAAAGTCCATATCACCGAAGTGGTCTTCCATACCCTGGATATCGGTTAATACGGTGTATTTACCGGTTTCATCATTCATGATCAATCCCATCGCAATACCGGCTACCGGTGCTTTAATAGGAACACCTGCTGCCATTAAAGACATCGTACCGGCACAGATACTTGCCTGTGAGCTGGAACCGTTACTTTCCATAACATCCGCTACGGTACGGATCGTATATGGGAATTCATCTAATGATGGAAGAACCTGTAATAATGCTCTTTCACCTAAGGCGCCATGACCGATTTCACGACGACCCGGGCTTCCCATACGGCCGGTTTCACCAACACAATATGGAGGGAAGTTGTAGTGATGCATGAAGCGCTTGCTTTCAACTTCTGTTAAGTCATCAATAATCTGATTTTCATTGATAGCGCCTAAAGTAGTAGTGGATAATACCTGTGTCTCACCACGGGTAAATAAGGCAGATCCATGTACACGCGGTAATAAATCAACCTGAGAATTCAAAGGACGAATCTCGTCGATCTGACGTCCATCCGGACGAATCTTATCCTCAATGATCAAGCGGCGTACTTCATCTGCTTCAATGCTGTGGCAGATTTCAGCAGCTTCTTTTACAGCTTCGTTTAATTCCTTTTCGGATGTATATTCTCTTTGAGAAACCATTTCAACAGCTTCGGCAGTCAATTCATCAATCTTGCCGTAACGCTCTAATTTTTCTTTAATGGATACCGCTGCACGGATCTTTTCTTCAAATTCAGAACGAACTAATGCATTTAATTCCGGATTGATTTCATATAACTGAATTTCACGCTTTTCCTTACCGCAGGCAGCGATGATCTCTTCCTGGAATGCACAGAGCTTTTTGATCTGTTCATGACCGAACATCAAAGCCTCTAACATATCTTCTTCGCTGACTTCCTTAGCACCGGCCTCTACCATGTTTAAAGCTTTTGCGGTACCGGCAACAGTTAAGTCAATATCGCTGATTTCAGCCTGTTCAACTGTTGGGTTGGCAATCAGTTCACCATTAACACGGCCTACCTTAACGCCGGCAATCGGTCCGTTAAACGGAATATCCGAAATACATAATGCCAGAGAAGCGCCTAACATCGCAGCCATTTCAGCCGGAGCATCCTGGTCTACACTTAATACCGTATTGACAACCTGTACTTCATTACGGAATCCTTCCGCAAATAAAGGACGGATCGGACGGTCGATCATACGTGCAGTTAATGTCGCATGCTCGCTCGGTCTTCCTTCTCTTCTTAAGAATCCTCCCGGAATCTTTCCGACAGAATATAATTTTTCTTCAAAACTAACAGTTAACGGGAAAAAGTCAATTCCCTCTTTGGCCTGATTGCTGGCACAGGCAGTTGATAAAGTAACGGTATCACCGTAACGTACGATGACAGCACCATCGGCCTGTTTGGCAATCTCGCCGGTCTCTACTGTGATCCCCCGACCACAAAATTCCATCTGAAACGTTTGTTTCGCCATTTTTTCACCTCATCTATTTTCAACATGTGAAATCATAACATATTATTTATAGAAAAGATACAAAAAAAAGTAATCAAAATGATTACTTTCTTAAACCTAATTTCGCAATTAAAGTTTTGTAGCGTTCTAAATCAGTATCTCTTAAGTAAGATAATAATCTTTTACGCTGACCGATCATTTTTCTCATGCCGCGCATGGAATGATAATCGTGTTTGTGTTCTTTGAAGTGCTCAGTTAAACGGTTGATCTTATAAGTTAATACCGCAATCTGTACTTCAGGAGAACCTGTGTCGCCTTCATGAAGAGCATACTCTTTCATGATAGCCTGCTTTTCAGACTTTAACATTTTTATTTCCTCCTATTTTCTTAGTCCTTTTAAACCGAGTAACAGGTTGGAGTGTCCTGAAACACAGTTCAAAAGCCCCTATATGATATCAGTTCATATCCATAAAATCAATAAGAATCGTATTTAAAATTTCCATTCCCAGATCGGTAGTTTTTATGTGATGATCTTTGATCACAAGATAATCCGGCATCCACTTCGAAAGCACTTTTTCATACCCCTTTTTAAAGTCCTGATTATACTTTTGATTCCATTTTTCAATATCTAATCCAAAGGATGTACGAAGTGCCATCATAATCGCATTAAAGGCTCTTTCATCAATAGATTCATCAACGTACTCCGTCATCGGACCGTTTTCAATATAGGAAGTGATTGAATTGGTATTAGAATAACGGATTCCGTTTTCCCTTCCCGATGCCCCACATCCTATACCGATAAAATCCAAATCCTCCCAATAGGAAAGATTATGTCTGGAGTATTTACCCTCTTTGGCATAACTGCTGATCTCATAATGTTCATATCCATTTTCAAGACACATATTTTGAATCAGCTCATACATATCTGCTTCTAAATCCTCATCACAGGATTCCATTCCTTTTTTGCCAAATACCGAATTTTCTTCGATCTGTAAAGAATAAATCGACAGATGATTTAAGCCTAATGAAAGAAAAACATCCATATCTTTTCTTACATCATCTAAAGTCTGTCCGGGAAGTCCGAAGATCAAATCAATAGAGATGTTATCAATCCCGTATTTTCTAAAAAGCTCAATGGAGCGATAGACATCACTTGAAGTATGTTTTCGTCCGATTGTTTGAAGCAGAGAATCATTGAAGGTTTGAACCCCTAACGAGATGCGGTTTACACCCAGCTTTTTATAGAGTTTTACCTTCTGTTCCGTTACAGAATCCGGATTACATTCAACGGTCCATTCATATCCATCATTGAAATGCGAAATAAAACAGGATGCGATTTTTTCAAAATCATCGGGTGATAAAATCGAAGGAGTACCACCGCCAAAATAAAGCGTATCAATCGATGATACATCCTTATTCTCAATTTCTTCTAAAAGCCTTTTAAACCATTTCTCTTTAATCGATTCGTTATAAACGATACGGCAAAAATCGCAATAGAAACAGATGGACGCACAGAATGGTATATGTACATAAATAGAAGACATTATTCATCATCCATGGAAAGAACAGCCATAAAGGCTTCCTGCGGGATTTCTACAGAGCCTACCATCTTCATGCGCTTTTTTCCTTCCTTCTGTTTTTCCAGCAGTTTCTTCTTACGTGAGATATCACCACCGTAACACTTTGCCAATACGTTTTTACGTAGTGCCTTAATATTGGTACGGGCAATGATCTTGCCGCCGATGGCTGCCTGAACAGGAATTTCAAATTGCTGCTTAGGAATGATCTTCTTTAATTTAATGGTCATGGCATTACCTCGATTGTAGGCAAAATCACGATATACAATCGTAGATAAGGCATCCACAACCTGACCGTTTAATAAGATATCCATCTTGACAAGATTGGTAGCCCGATATCCGGATAAGGAATAGTCAAAGCTTGCGTAACCCTTCGTAGAAGATTTCATCTTATCAAAGAAATCAAAGATAATTTCACTTAAAGGTAATTCATAGACAAGGGACATACGGACATCGTCCAACACCTGCATGTCTACATATTCCCCACGCTTTTTCTGACAGAGATCCATCATAGCTCCTACATAATCCTTCGGTACTAGGATTTCAGCACGCACAAACGGCTCTTCTATACGGTCGATATTCTGTGCCGGCGGAAGTGCGGCCGGATTATCGATCTGTTCCATCGTTCCATCAGTTTTATAAACATGATAAATAACCGAAGGACTGGTTGCGATCAGATTTAAGTTATATTCTCTTTCCAGTCTTTCCTCTACCACATCCATATGTAAAAGGCCTAAAAAGCCGCATCGAAAGCCAAAGCCTAAAGCCTGGGAAGTTTCCGGTTCGTACTGCAGGGCGGCATCATTTAGCTTTAATTTAGATAATGCTTCCTTCAAGTCATCATAGCGGGCATTATCCACCGGATAAAGGCCGCAATAAACCATTGGCTGCATTTCCCGATATCCCTGTAAAGGTGAATCAGCAGGAGCATCTTTATGAGTGATTGTATCACCGACACGTACATCCTCAATGTTTTTAATAGCACCGCTGATCCATCCTACATCTCCGGCTTTAAGCTCATCTTTCACAAGTTCATTTGGTGTTCTGACACCTACTTCAATGACTTCATATTCAGCCCCTGTCGCCATAAAGCGAATCGTATCCTTCGGACGGATCGTACCGTTTTTCACACTGACATAGGCAATAACACCGCGATAAGAATCATATAAAGAGTCAAATACGAGTGCCTGCAGCTTTCCGTTTGGATCACCGGATGGAGCCGGTAATTTATTGACAATTTCTTCTAATACCTTATCGACATTAAGACCGCTCTTGGCAGATATTTCTACCGCTTCCGAACAATCCAATCCGATTAGATTTTCTATTTCTTCCTTTACAACCTCCGGCTGGGCGCTGGGAAGATCGATTTTATTGAGTACCGGTAATATTTCCAAATCATTTTCAATCGCAAGATACACATTGGCAAGCGTCTGGGCCTGGACACCCTGGGCTGCATCGACAACAAGTACAGCTCCTTCACAGGCAGCCAATGATCTGGAGACCTCATAGGTAAAGTCAACATGACCCGGTGTATCGATTAAGTGAAAGATATAATCCTCTCCATTTTTGGCATGATACATCAGTTCAACGGCATTAAGCTTAATGGTAATACCGCGCTCTCTTTCCAGATCCATCGTATCCAGAAGCTGTTCTTTCATATCTCTTTTTTCAACCGTTTCGGTCAGTTCCAGAATACGGTCTGCCAGGGTAGATTTACCATGGTCGATATGCGCTATAATTGAAAAATTTCGTATATGTTTCTGATCCATGGAATCCCTCCTATTCAAATTGTTTTCCGACTAAAATATTTCCCTGCCCATTCGCAAAAGCTTTTCCGCTAAGCGCTGCTTTTCCTTCCATCTGGCATTCATCTACGTATAATATGCCATCTTTTAATGACAGGGCAAAAGTATTCTGCATTTTCCCGAGTACTGTAAAAGGTGTGTCGACTTCCTGTTTTTGATAGCGGGCTTTTAAGATCTTAAATTTTTTACCGTTTAATAATACATAAGCACCCGGTACCATGGACAAAGCGCGAATCTGACGTTCGATTTCGATATCGGATTTTGTCAAATCCAGATGTTCATCCGCCTTGGAGATCATCGCGGCATACGTTACCTGACTTTCATCCTGAGGCACAAATACCGCTTCATCCGAACAGATTTCATCATATTTTTCACAAATTAGATCCGCTGCTGCAAGTCCCATTTTCTCAAACAAGGAAGAAGAGGTTTCATCTTCATCAAGAACGATTTCCTTTGTGGCAAAAACACCGCCGGCATCCATCTTAGAAACCATTTCCATCAAAGACATACCGGATACCTTTTCCCCATTCCAGATGGCTCTTTGAATCGGTGCTGCCCCACGATACTTCGGTAACAGTGATCCATGCAGGTTGACGCAATGATATTGCGGTGCTTCTAATACTTCTTTACCTACAATCTGTCCATATGCACAGGTAACGATCACATCCGGATTCAAATCAATTATTCTTTGATAATCGGTTTTTATATGGCTTGGCTGAAAGACTTCAATATCGTGTTTCAGCGCTACTTCTTTAACAGGTGAAAAGACGACATTCTGTTTACGGCCTACACGGCGGTCAGGCTGTGTTACAACCAGAACCACATCGATCCCGTATGTGATCATCTTTTCTAAAACCACAGCAGCTATCTGTGGAGTACCCATAAATATACAACGATTTTTCGTCATGGAAATCCCTCCAATACCTCGGTATTATACCTTATTTTTTTCATCTTGTGTTGCAAAGGGTATGAAATTTTGCTATAATCTCAATGCATTTTATGTCAGGAGGTGTAAAATATGCCACAAATCAAATCACAGAAAAAACGTGTAAAGACTAACAACAAAGCACACAAGTTAGTTGTATCCAAGAAATCTGCTCTGAAAACTGCTATTAAGAAAGTTTTAGCTGCAGTAGAAGCTGGAGACAAGGAAGCTGCTATCGCTAACTTCAATAAGTGTAACTCTTTATTGGATAAATCCGTTGCTAAGGGTGTTCATCATAAGAATTACGCAGCTCGTCAAAAAGCACGTTTGGCTACAGCTATTAATAATATGGAATAAAAAAGTTTCCGATCGGAAACTCTTTTTTTTATTCTAACATTTTCAAAATAAACTGTTCAAAGCCCTCATCCTTATCAATTTTTCCGGATTTGATATTTTGATCCAGATCCGCCAACAGTTCCAACATATCTAAAAGATCTTCTGATGAAAACTCTCTTGCCCTTTGCATATTGATCTGTATGCGGTAAGGATGAGCCTTCATAATCGATGCGATTTCATCTTTTCCTAGACCCCTGTCCATTAAATGACGGACCTGAAAAAGGAAGCGGATTTGCCCCGACAACAATCCATTGATTGCAACCGGCTCCATATTCAATTCTCTAAAATTACGGTAAAACGCTAACAGGCGTAAGGCATTTTTTTGAAACAGTGCATCCACCATCTTAAAGACATCATCTAAAGGCTCAGGTGCAACCATGAGTTCCACATCAGCTAAGCTGATATGATCTTTATACGTCTTTAATTTATACAGCTCCTGATCAATACGAAGTGAATCATATCCTACATGATTTAAAAACCATCTTCTGGCATCAAAATCCATCTCGAGTTTATGTCTTTTTAAGCTTTCTTCCAAATAAGACGGAAGACTTTTGACATCTAAGGCGATACATGGATAGACTTTGGATTGGGATACAATCGTTTTGACCATTTTATTTCGAGAGGATAATTTCTCTGTCGGGCAGATAAAAACCATCATAAAATCATTCTGATCGATACGCTTGATAAACGGTTCTAACTCATAATGGGTCGTATCTTTATTAGATAAAAAAGTCGCGTTATCTACTACGATCATCTTGTTTTCATCAAAGATAGAAAAAGAATCCATCTCAGATAATACAGAAGACTGTTCATCGCTTAGCGCATCAAAAGTAACCGTATTTTCAATATGATTGGATGTCTTTAAGTTTGCCAGTTTCTGCTTGATTCGACTGATATCATTTCCATGCAGTATATAGTTCATACACAAAATCCTCTTGTCACAAGAAGTATTATAACCTATTTATTTATTTTTTTTGCCAATGTGGCCCAAAATGAAGGAATATTTAATTCATGGAGTCTTCCTTCCCCATTGGTATCTTCATATAAATCCAAGATTTGAAACCCTGCCTTGATCTGTCCTCTTATC
>JAGAWH010000035.1 GCA_017941505.1 Faecalicoccus sp.
CGGTGAATATGATTTAAAGACTTCAAGCTGGATTGCCACGCCGGAACCTATTCGCAGCAAGGGCGGAGCGCTTTTCTGTGAGAGACGTTATGGAACGGTGTTCACATTTCATAACGGAGCTGACTCGTACTATTCCGTACGCGGATTCAGAGGTTATATTCTCATATAAATTCCTGTTTGCAGCTAACTTATAATATGTAAAAATCTCCCTTCTTACATAGCCATAGGGCCATGTAGAAAGGAGATTTTTAATATTTATGTAATCGAATGCAGGAACACGGCTGTGGCCAATTATCCATACGTAACTGCTTGATTTACATTATGAAGTTTGTGATAAACAGTTTTGGAAAATTTAGTTTCCTCAAGAAGATCCATTTCCCTGAATTTTTGCATTGAAGAGATGACGGTTCTTTTGGAAATACCGGTATATTCAATGATTTCTGCATTAGAGATTCCGAAATCGCTTAGAAGCGAACTCTCCGCCATAAGTTTTAAAATTTCTCTCTCAGAACGGGTAAATGTCTCTTCTGAAAATTCAAGCATATCGATTTTACTCTTTTTTTCTTTCAACTCAGAAATCAGCTCCTGATTGTATGTATGAATGATATCCACGATATCTTCAACGTAAGTATTCAAAAAACCGTACATATGCTCATGGCGTGCCTCATCCAGGGCTTTATAGTAATGTTTCTTTCTCTGATTGAATGCAGTACTCACACCAAAAGAAAGATAGGATCCGGTTTCATTGAAATACTTCTGTGTAAAAAGAAACCTTCCGAAACGACCGTTACCATCATAAAAAGGATGTACTGTTTCAAACAGAAAATGTGAAAGAATCAGCCTCTCAAATAAATCTATATTCGAATCATTTTGCAGGTCTAGGAATTCCTGCATTCCTTCGTTTATCATCTTTTCAGGATAAAACCCACGATGAACATTTTTAAGACCATCTGTAATATAAACAGGTTTTCTGCGGAAATATTCTCCGTCCGGCTTGTCTTCTTTTTCAATTGCACCTTTTAGCAGCCGATTATAAAGATATCGGAGCTGCTGCAAATCAGTAGGAGAATCCGTATGTTCATTTAGAAGAAGCAGATATCCGTTCACAATGGACACAAGCTTTTTGTCTCGACCGTTTTTCCGGCTTTGAATCAATTCAAAAATATCGTGTCTTGTAGAATGTATGTTTTCAATTCCATTTGTTGATTCAATTTCTCTGATTAAAAAGGACTGTACTAATTGTTTCTTTCCAAAGGCAGAAAACTCGTTAAAAGCTGCATCAAAATCCAGTCGGTCTCTGTGAAGCTGCAGAAGACTCTCGATCATTTTACTATCCGGCAGGATAAAATACGAAGTATCAGTATTGCCAAAGAAGTGGACAGTCCGCGGATCATTACGGATACTTTCAAGCAATTTAGAAAAATCTTCCTGCGAAAGTTTGTAATATTCTTTTTCTAATCCTTTCGCCATAATTGCACCTCCATAGTCTATTTTATCATTTTTAAGTGCAATAAAATAAAGAAATTGCACCTAAAACGATGTTTTGATTCTTTAAGTGCAATTTTTTCGTAGAGAAAGCCTCTGAAATTCTCAACAAAGGGTTTATTATTCATTGAAACGGAAGATTAGAATTTCACAGCTCCTTCTTATTTCGGTATTCCAGAGGAGTACTTCCGACTACTTTTTTAAAAACGGTTTGAAAGTAACTTTGCGATGAAAACGATAAATAAGATGCGATTTCACTTAAGGAATAATCTGTATTTCTCAACAATTGCTTCGCAGTATCAATTTTAACCTGTTGAATATAGGTGACAATGCTCAGACCGGTTTTTGATTTGAATTCGGAACACAAATAGGGACTCGAAATTCCGAGTGCAGATGAGATATAATCGGCATCCAGCTTTTCCATTCGATGTTCATAAATATATCGGATGGCTCGGTTGATTGTGATACTATCTGTTTCGAACTTGTTCAAATTGTGTACTCTTTGACAAAAATCCAGTCTTAATCTTCTTGATATAGCGGTTAATTCATCGATAGTGGATGCTAATTCGCACTGCTGGGAATACGATTCAGCTAATCGTAAACATAATTCTTGATTTAATCCACCTTCATTGGCTGCACAGCGTACGATATAAATATGAACCATCATTGAATTTTTGTAATGACGAAGATCATCGAATGCCATTTCACCATAAGGTGCCGGACTTTCCGTATTAAAAAAAGCTTTCATTTCATCGACTAATCCGTTTTTTACCAGATATTGAATCTGTTTGACCATATCTGAATTATACTGGCTCCATTCGATTTCATCGCTTTCAATGAGATAATCCTTTGCGGATAAAGATTTTTCCGTATTCACAAATGAGATCTTTGAGCCGTTGATGACTAAGGACAGAGTATTTGCACATGATTGAAATCGCTGCAGCATTACAATCTTCTGCTTAAAAAAGAAAGAAGAAAGCTCCTTTAATTCTTGATCGAATATAAGAATTGAGTGCGATGAAAACACCAATCGTAAAACATCAGAGCTTGTATTTTGACTTTTGACAGGTCCCAAAATAATATCTAAGTTATTTTGGGAGTCATGTATAGTACTCAACATTAATAATCCATCAATCCATAAGAATGGTTCCCCCCGGTATCGTTTGTACATTTTATCAAGTGTCATAAATACTGCCTGCCCGGATATACTTGTGTAGATATTTTTTGAGTCTTTGTATATGGATATCGGTATCTCAATTGATTTTGCGTATGAATCGACAATTTCGATTATTTCCTGTATTTTCATAATATTTACCTATAAATATTATAATCGATATTTAAAAAATGAAATACAGGTATTGAACAGGAAATTATGATTGAATCAAAGAAACGAGGTTAAGACGATGGAAAAGAAACTTAGAGTTGTTGTGATTGGAACCGGAAATGTGGCTTCTATTGCGATTCGATGCCTGCAGGGTAGAGAAGATATGGAATTAGTTGGTGTATGGGGACATCCTGAATTTGATGCCAAAAAAATCGGTACGGATTCCGGATTATTAGATTCCAATACACCGAACGGAGTTTTAATTACAAGCAGTCGCGATGAGATTTTTGCATTAAATCCGGATTGCGCGGTAATGGTCATTAACATTCGTGATCCAAGAGAGGCAGCTGCAGTAAATGGGGAGTGGTACGCACAGTTTTTAAGCAGAGGCATTAATGTTGTGACAACTTCATTAGCTGATTTAATGTGGCCAAAAAAGGCTGCCGCAAAAGTATTATGTGATCAATTGGATCAGATTGGAAAGGCAAATAATGCATCTATTTTTATGAATGGACAGGAGCCGGGTTATGCAGATCATCTGGCAATGCATCTTACAACCTGCTCAAATACAATCAAGACATTGACAATTTCTGAAATGTATAATTATTCATCCACTCCGGCAAGGGCTGAATTAGCGCCGTCTTATGGATTTGATGAAGACCCATCTTTCCAGGCTGTATTGGAGATACCGGATGTTCAAAAAATGATCTGGGGAATCACAATTCATCATATTGCGAATGAATTAGGTTATGAATTGGAAGATATCACTACTTCATTTGAAAAACAGACTACAGATCATGATGTTGAATGTGCCTGGGGAACGATAAAACAGGGAAAAGTAGTTGCGGTAAGAGTCAGAACATGCGGAATTATCAACGGAAGAGAAGCCATCGTTATTGAACATGTTAACAGAATGGCACAAGATGTTGCGATGGATTGGCCATGGACGGATCGTGTAGGACAGATCCGGGTAACCATTGAAGGAGATCCAAATTTGCAGGTCGATATGAATGTCGGCGTTCCTGAAAAGCCGGAGGAATTATCATACGATGGATATGTATTAACAGCGATGCGGGTAGTGAATGCAATTCCGGCAGTATGTGCTGCCAAGGCAGGCGTTGTTACAATTATGGACTTACCGTTGTATATGCCAAAGAGTGCCTTTAGAAGTGATGCAACATTCATTAATCATAAAATCAGTAAAGCGAAATAGTAAATTGACATTGGTTCATTGAATCAATGTTTTTTTATTTAGTTATTTGAAGTATGTTTGCCCTTTCAGGAGTATAATAAAAAAGAAGCGTTCAAAAGCCAAACTATTAGATGTCAATAATTCTTTTAAATTTCAATGAAATTGGAGTTTTTGATAATAATTGTTTAGCGAATTGTGAGTTTTGAGTGTATGGCTCCAGAAAAATTAGTATATGTACTAATTTTTAGGCGTACTA
>JAGAWH010000036.1 GCA_017941505.1 Faecalicoccus sp.
TGCCCTTGGTGCGGTATTTTTCCACCCAGTCGGGGTATACGATTGATTTCTTCATACTAATAGTATACACGTATATACTATATTTAGTCATCAAAAAAAATAGATCTTTGAGACCTATATTTTTTCATGCGTAATTACTAAAAGTAAAGTATGGAACTTGTTATGAAAATGTATGCTTGGTACAATGCAGATAAGAACTAACGTTTGTTAAGGAGTTAATATGTTTAAAAAATTGAAATGGATTCGTGAACCAAAGGAGTATGTGATTGAAGAAGACCGAATTGAAATTGTAACAGAGCCGCACACCGATTTGTGGCAGAGAACGTATTATCATTTCCAAAACGATAATGCCCCGGCATTACAGATGGAAACTGATGAACAATTTTTTTCTTTTATTGTGAAAACAGATTTTACCGACAGTCATCATCGTTTTGATCAATGTGGAATCGTAATGTATTTAGACAGCGAGAACTGGTTAAAGGGTTCAGTTGAGTATGAAAATGAAGAGTTCCAACATCTGGGATCTGTCGTAACAAATAAGGGATATTCCGATTGGGCTACGACCGCAATCCCGGCGGATGTAAAGGAAATGTGGTATCGCTTCAGCCGTAGAGAAGATGATTATTGTATCGAATGTTCTAAAGACGGAGTGAATTTCTCACAGATGCGGATTTGTCATATGTGGGAAGGAAAAGGTACGATTCGCTTTGGGATTTATGCCTGCTCTCCGGAGGATTCCAGCTTTAAAGCTGTATTTACCAATATGCAGATGACCGAATGTGCCTGGAAGGCGCATGATGGCCAGCAGCCGGACTAAGAAAGAGTGGTTTATTTGCCACTCTTTTTGTGTGACGGGCAGTTGCACTAATATGACTAACGCAAATAATGCGATATCAAAGTAATCCAAAGGAGGATAGAACTGGATGAAGAGCACGAAAGCAAAGGTACCTTAGCAGAGATGAAAGAGCTCTGCCTGTGAAGGCTGCAGCCACACAGTAAACGAAGCCTACTGCGGACCGTGAGGGTGTGCCAGTAAAGTGGCACTTTGCCGTGGGGAAGAGGCGGATGTGAGCCGGTAAGCCCGAATCAATCAAGACGCCGTGGCCTGTCATTAACGGTGACCCTGCGAAAAGAAGGGGAAACCCTATGCGCTGAAGGTTGACTGCAGTAACCGATGCGGTTGTGATGGGTGAAAGTCCGGAGCGTGCCGGTGAAAGGAAGTGCAATGACCCCGTGAGGTCTGCAAATTTAACGGGGAACTGTCTATAAGCGTAGCGAAGTGACAGGGACGTGTGCAGAAGTCAGACATTTCCATAGTACGGATGAATCTGTAGAAATACAGAGGACGAAAGGGAAATGACTATTCGAACTCTGAGTAGATGTCGGTATACCGATGGAAAAGGAAGGTAATGCGCAGGCACAGGAACCTAACGGAAGCGGTATGCCAGTAGGAAGGAGATAGCGAGCGAAGATGAACGAACCGTTAAAACTGAAGTTATTTAGTGTCTATGGACAGATACTGCATGAAAAAGTACTGGTTGAAGCATGGAAACATGTCAAGGCAAACAAGGGATGCGCAGGTATTGACAGGATTACCATTGAGAAATTTGATGAGAATCTTACCACCAATATCGGTGAGCTCTTAAACGAGCTCAGAACCAAGATCTATAAGCCCTCACCTGTCAGAAGGGTGTATATACCCAAGAAGAACGGAAAGATGAGACCGCTGGGGATACCGACCATAAAGGACAGGATCGTACAGCAGGCGCTCGTCGACAGGCTGACACCGTTCTTTGAGGAAAAGGTGTTCCATGACAATTCATGCGGATTCCGCCCCAACAGGGGTGTAGAGCTTGCCGTCAAGAAAATACTGTGCAGGCTTGAATATGGATACCTGTACATCTATGATTTCGACATAAAGGGATATTTTGACAATATCCCCCACAAGAAAATGATGAAAGTACTGAACAAGTATGTCTCTGACGGTACAGTACTGGACATTGTCTGGAAAAGTCTGAAAGCAAGATATATGGAGGATGAGATTCGATACGAATCAAAGTCAGGCACGGTACAGGGTGGCGTCATATCTCCTCTGCTGGCAAACATATATCTGAACGAGCTGGACTGGGAGCTGGATAAAGCAGGTCTACAGTTTGTAAGATACGCTGATGACAGCATTGTGATGTGCAGGACACCCGAAGAACTCGAGAAGGCCAAGCAGGTCGTGCACAGGGTGCTGGAGGAGCTTGGGCTGGAGCTGGCAGAAGACAAGACGGACGATATTGACTTCCATAACGAGGACTTTGACTTTCTTGGATTCACCTTTGAACATATCAAAGTGAGCAAGAATGGTAAGCCGTATTATGTGGTAACACCATCTGTGAAATCCATCAAGAAGTGCAAGGAAGATATAAAATCGATAACGGGTAAAACGCTGTCGAAATCCTTCGAGATGTGGACAGCAGAGCTGAATCCCATATTAAGAGGTAAATACGGCTACTTTCTGATATCAGCCACGGCCTGTCTTGCGGTACAGGACGAGCTTGCGAAAAGGGGCAGACCGTTCCATGGGTGCTTCTTTTACAAATACGACAGACTGGATGGATATGTACGTCAGCGACTGAGGGTCAACTTTGGAAATCGAGGTAAACGGCATGCAGGGTACAGAGATGGTGATATGCTCAAAGTGAAGTACAACAACAAGTTTTTCATCAGGACTATAAAATTAGTCACGGGTTCATATCTGTATCATAAGCTGTTCCATGCGGATACTACCATTGACGAATACCTCGAACAGCGACCAAAAAGAAGGAGAACGTGGTCTCCTGCTCGAGCAAAATTCTTTGAGTACGCATTACAAAGATAACTTTAGTGAAAGTACACGCAAGTGAAACGAGTAGGTAAGCCGTATGCGTTAGTAGCGCACGTACGGTTTGATAGGGGGCGGTTGTATATTTGAAAACAATCGCCTACCTTTTTCTCTGCTTATAGGGATTCATTTTATCGGGCATCAGCTCTTCGGCAATCTGTCGGTCTCTTTCTGTAATTCTTTTCATATGTTGAAGTCTTTCATTTGCGTTTATTAATTCTTTTTCAGCAATTTCACAATATTTTTGAAGCAGTCGATATCTTTCATAAAGTGCTTCCTGATCTTCTGAAAAACATAAATCATGATAATGTTTGATGTCCTTTAGGGACAAACCCATCTGCCTGAAATAAATAGTACCTTTTAACCAGTCTATGGCTTCTTCATCAAATAAGCGATAATTACCGGAAGAGCGCTTAATATTGGGAATCATTCCCATATCGGTATAGTAGCGGATGGTGTGTTCCGGTACGGATAACAGCTTAGAAACTTCTTTAATTGTCAGATATTCCATATAAAAACCTCTTTTTTTCATTTTATTCAAAAAAGCACTTTCCTTCAAGTAACTTGAATGTTTTAAGATGATGACGGAGGTACTGAATATGAAAAAAGGAATGTGGACAAAGGATTATATTTTTGCGGTATTTGTATTATTGTGTGTGCATACAGGCCCTTATCTTCTTTTATCGGTAATCACGGTGTATGGAAAATTGTTAAGTGGATCCGATACGATGGCAGGTATGATGGCTTCGGTATTTGCGTTAAGCGGACTTTTCGCAAGATTTCTATCTGCATGGCTTTTAGATAAATTCCCTTTGAAAAAAGTGTTGATTGGCTTCTCAGCTGTGATGGCTGCAGCTTCCTTCATTTATATTTTTTCCAACTCATTTATGTCAGCGTTTATTCTTCGCGGTATACAGGGTTTAGCTTACGGTGTAACCTGCACAGCGATGAGTACATATATTGTTCAATTATTAGATCCTGAATATCGTTTAGAAGGAATCGGATATTCTTCTTTAACGGCCAATCTTGCCAATGCGGTTGGACCTACTGCAGCTTATGCTCTGTTAGGTGAAAACGTGGATCAGTTTCAAGCACTGTTTACGGCTGTATTTATTTCAACAGTTTTATCACTTGTCTTGATGTTCTTTGTACGGGATAAGAAAGAAGAAGTATCTAAAGAACAGGAATCAAATGAAAAGGGCGGTTTTGGCTTGATTGTGATTCCGTTTGTGATCTGGATGTCAATGAGCTTTGCGATGAGCTCTGTTGCGGCTTTTCTTTCCTTATCTGCTTTAGAGAAGGGCTTTAGCGGAATTGGCTTATTCTTTACCTTTAATGTGATTGGACTAGTGATTTCGCGATTTGTCATGAAGCGTTTGATGGATCGTTTTGGTGAGAATACGATGATTATGGCAATGATTATCATCATTGCGGCCTCTCTTGCCGGTATCGGTTTGGCGAGTCGTGTATGGCAGTTATATGTGATTGCGCTGCCTTTTGGATTTGCGAATGGATGTTTAGCACCGATTATCAATACAAAGATGATCAATTCCTTACCGGATTCAAGAAGCGGTTTTGCGAATGCGGTATTCTTTGCGGCAGGAGATGCAGGCTTTATCATCGGCCCTACCGCTTTAGGTATGATTGCCCAGGCGGCAGGTTATACGTTCGCATTTATCTTCTCGGCTGCGATTTGTGTTTTGATGGCAGCATTCCAATTATTAACGGGAAGGAGAGTTCAACATGAAAACATTTAAGGATATTGTTCAGACAAGACGTTCTACCAGACAGTTTTCCGGGGAAAAGATCAGCGATGAAACGATACAGAATATTTTAGATATTGCGGCTTATGCTCCATCTTCATGGGGCGGTCATCCTATGGAATATATTGTGATTCGTGATAAAGACACATTAAAGAAACTGGCTGCCTGTAAAAGAATGGGAGCAGGACCTTTGGCATATGGGGATGCAGCTATTGTTCCTATAATACGAAAGGATAATTTAGAGCTTTGGGTGGAGGATGCATCCGTGGCCTCAACATTTATCCTTCTGGCTGCCGAGTATTATGGGGTTGGTGCCTGCTGGATCCATATGAAAGATCGAAAGGGGCATACGGGCATGGCAGAAGATGATATTCGTGATTTACTTCATATTCCTTCCAATTACGGGATCTTGAATGTGGTCTCTTTAGGTATGAAAAAGAAAGAAGATTCAGCCCGGGATATTAAACCGGTGGTGCATATGGAAAAATATTAATATCAAAGGGATTAAAAATACCGAAAGCTCGGAAGGGAGAATTCGGTATTTTTGTATTGAATGTATTGTTTCAAAGATTCAAAATAAAAGATAAAGGAAGGTATAAGTTATGTCAGATTATTTTGGAAAGGATGTACCAAAACTCGGTTTTGGTTTAATGCGATTACCTCGAAAAGGTATAGGAAAAGATGTTGAGCAGATTAAGACGATGGTCGATCTGTTTATGGATGCAGGCTTTACTTATTTTGATACGGCTTTTGTCTATCTGGGATCGGAAGCTGTCATCAAAAAGGCATTGGTGGACCGTTATCCAAGAGATTCTTATACCTTAGCTACTAAGATTAATGCCTTTATTATGGCACCTACAGAAAAGGCCGCCAAGAAACAGTTCTTTACCAGCCTGGAACGTACCGGAGCCGGTTATTTTGATTATTATCTGCTGCATTCATTAATGGAGAACAATTATCGTAAATACGATAAATTCCATCTCTGGGATTTTGTGAAGGAACAAAAAGAGAAAGGTTTGATCAAACACTTTGGATTTTCCTATCATGCAGGACCGGAACTTCTTGATCAAATCTTAACAGAACATCCGGAAGTGGATTTTATCCAGCTGCAGATCAACTATGCCGATTGGGAAAATCCTAAAGTTACATCCAGAGCCAATTATGAGGTAGCCCGCAAACACGGTAAATCCATTACGGTAATGGAACCGGTCAAAGGTGGAGCCCTTGCCAACCCACCGGAAGAGGTAAAAAAGCTATTTAAAGCGTATCATCCGGATATGTCCTATGCCTCATGGGCGATTCGCTTTGTGGCATCACTCGATGGCATTATTACCGTACTTTCCGGTATGTCCAATATTGAGCAGATGAAAGATAATATCTCCTATATGAAAAACTTCCAGCCTTTAAATGAAGAAGAGCAGGAAATTATCCGCAAGGCACAGCGTATTCTGGGACACTCTTCTACCATTCCGTGTACGGCCTGCCACTATTGTGTGGATGGCTGTCCAAAGAAAATATCGATTCCGGATATCTTTGCGGCTGTCAATAAGCAGTTAGGAAACGGACAGATGGATGAGGCCAAAGAAGCGTATCAAGCAGCGATTGAAGGAAAGGGTAAGGCATCGGATTGTATCGAATGCCGTCAATGTGAAAATGCCTGTCCTCAGCATCTAAAGATTACCGAGTATCTCAAAGAAGCAGCAAAGATGTTAGAGTAGTATAAGACCTCCTTTTACAGGAGGTTTTTTGTTCCAATAAAAAATCTCCTGTAAAAGGAGATTACGCTTGATTTGTTTCAATTTTTTTATCTTTATCTAAATATACAAGATATGTCAAAACAACGGTAAATCCAATCAACAATATGATATTTACAGGGGATTGGAATGGTTCGATAACCGATGCCCATTTGGCATCGTGGTGCAAAAATACAGCTATAGATGCTCGATACAGTAATTCTTCTAATATTAAAGATGCCAATACCAGAACAGTATTGAATACTATTTTTTGAATTAATGTTAAGTCCTTGAGCTTATTATGAAGAAGTCCTAATACGATCGTAGTAATCGTAAAGGTCGCTGCATGAAGAAGCGGTCCGTAAATATGGTAAGAAAAGAAGAATACAAATTCTGATACTACAGCCGGTATCAGGCAGACAAGACCCGGCTTCAATCCCCATAACAAGGGTACCAGAAACATAATGGCGTTAGCCCATGTCCATACAAATTTGGGCGTTGAATCATAGTAGATGCTTCCAACGGTTTGAATGATTGTTTCAATCAAAATCAAACCATACAGTATATATTTTTTATTCATGTTTGCCTCCATTTGGTTTAAATCCCTTTAAAGTATAGTCAAAATGGGTACGTTTTCAATATGTGATTGTGTTTTAAGTGAGATAATCAATTTTTATATGGTTCGAAGTTAAAGTATAAAGGCATATATGACCTATTCTTGTTATATCAATGTTATTTGATTTAATACATAGCACGTTATACAATAAGGGTGTAAAGAAGGTATACATACCTGTTACAAGACGAGGAGGGCGCCTATGGCTACATCAAGTATTATTGAACCAATCACAATAGAAGACCCGGAATTTCTTGTAGAATATGCAAAATTCATGGAAGCCCGCGCAAAAGAACCATTTAAACCAAGAACAGAGGATCAAAAGTCTGGTTGTATAACAGATCCTGACCAAATTCGGCGGATTTGCGAATTGTGTCCTGGTAGGAAAATCGATAAACATCCTAAATAACATTGAAGAAATCGGCTTGGATGCAACATTAGAAATTTTAGAAAAGTTCTCAACAAAAGAGTTAAATAGAGAACAACCTCTCAATAAGGATATTGAAGTTTTTCTTAAGAACAATGCCATTCAATTCACAATAAAAAATCCATTAATTATCATTCAAATTCATTCATCTGTCTAACCAATTTTGTTTACTGTTTCTGCAGTAAAGCTCAACAAATCCAATAAAAATCTGTTCTCGATGAGTCGATGTTTTTGTTCATCGTATAAACCTTTTCAAAATAATTATTAACCCATCTTCATATACAAAGAGATATCAAATTCAATAACTTAGTCTTACTTTATTCTAAACGCAACTATTCTTTACATAAAACAGCTATTTTTGACAATTATGATTGGTAGATAACCAGGTAACTTTTCTTTACACTTTTCATAAGAAGTGGATAATGGTGACTCTTATGAAAATTGTAGTTTTAGTAATCGCAGCGATTATTTGTATAATAGCGGCATTGTTTGGAATGTATTGGTACCATAATATTCATTGGTATGACACATATGAAAAAGCTTTAAAGAAAGTGAATGCGAAAGAAAAAGAGATAACACTTCCAAACGGTCATATCATTCATTATGGAGAAGTAGAAAATGATAAGGCAGCTCTTTTGTTGATACATGGGCAGATGGGTAAGTGGGAAGATTATGCCCTTGTGATGCCGAATTTGGCTGAGAATTGGCATATTTATGCTGTTGATGTATATGGACATGGAAAGTCATCACATGATGAAAGTTTGTATTATCTCGATGTGAACGGCAATGATTTGATATGGTTTATTGATCATGTGATTGGTAAACCGACAATAATATCCGGACATTCCAACGGAGCCATTACCGCGGCTTATATCGCAGCATATGGTGGAAAGAATGTATCCGGTGCTTTATTAGAAGACCCTCCTATATTCTCTACAGAGGGGGAAGGATGGGAAACCAGCTTTGCGTACTTAGATACATATAAGCCGCTGCATGATTATAATCAATCCGATAAGTCCGAGTGCTGGGAAAGTTATTATTTGAGACATTGTTATTGGGGACAGCTGTTTATGAAGAAAGCGATGTCAAAAATCTCAAAGTATGCTCAGCACTATCATGATAAGCATCCTGGTGATGCAGTAAAAATAGGTTTTCTGCCATCATCTATGTGGTATATATTTGAGTTCGCAAAAAATTATGATTTTGCCTATGGTGAGCATTTTTATGATTTAAGCTGGAATCATGGCTATACACATGAAGATATTTTAAAGAGCATTGATGTACCGTGTATTTATATACATGCCAAAGAGAATGCGGATGAAAACGGAGTATATTTATGCGCTGCTTCAAAAGAACAGGCATATAGAGCTGTATCTTATATCGGAGAAAATTGTCAATTCACTGAAACGGATACAAGCGATCATGTAATCCATACCGTTCACAGTGATTTATATATTCGAACCGTAAATTCATTGCAGGAATATTAATAAGTGACAACCAGCGATATCACTCCGGCATAAGCCAAGTGATGGCAGATGCGTTTGAAAAAAGGAAACAAGGGCATTTTCTGTAAATCGGGAATGCCTTTTTCCATTTTCATAGGGAAATGATGGTAAAATATAAACAATAGTATAGGGGAGAACACGATGAATTATGTTTTTATATCGTTAGCAATCATATCATGGATTATATTTATCTATTCGTTTATGAAGGATCGAAGTAGATATCGTAACTGTTATTTCTTATTTTTTGCGCTCGTGATTACCTTACTTGCGATAATATCCAGTTTGGGCTCCTATGAAGGTGTGGCGTTTGTGACCATTCTTTTTGTGGTTTTGATCACACTCTTGATTGTGCCTGTTTTTTTAATTCACAATGGTCTTGTGATGATGAAAAGAGAAGGGACCAGTCTTGCCAATTTATTATCTCTGGTATTTGGGATACTCATTGGTTTAGGAGAGCTGGCAACCTTTGCGGGAATCTTAATGATGGGAGGTCCTATCGATTGGAATGTGGATGCTCCGCGTTTAATATTTAGATTTCTCAGTATGGCGTTCAGTGTATCGGTGATCTATCTTTCCATCTCCTTTGTGATCTTTATGGTTTATTGTGTATTTCTACAGCTCATTCCAAGAAAACGTGATTTTGATTATGTCATTATTCATGGTGCCGGATTAATTGATGGATATAAAATGTCCAAGCTTTTATCCCAGCGTGTTGATAAGGCAATCGAAGTGTATCAAAAAGATCCTACACCACCGATCCTGATACCTTCCGGTGGAAAGGGAAGCGATGAAAAGATATCCGAAGCAGAGGCGATGGAGAAATATCTTTTGGATAAAGGAATTCCTCAAGAAAAAATCATAAAAGAAGACCAGTCTCGAACAACCATGGAAAATCTAATCAACTCCAAGAAGATCATCGATGAAAGAGAAGGAAGAAAATATACAGCTCTTGTTACGAGCAACTATCATGTATATCGTGCTTTGCGCTATTGCCGCAAGATTGGTTTAGAATGTGTCGGAATCGGAAGCCCTGTGGCATGGTATTATTGGCCAAGTGCATTGATTCGTGAATTTATAGCTGTTCATTCAGAGAAGAAACACTTTATTTGTCTGGTATTGGGATGGATTCTCTGGATGATTCCACTTGTTCTTGCCTATTTAGCAGGATGAAAGGGGTAAGGTAATGGGTATATTATACAGAACAAAATTATATACACCTCCCGTTGGGAAACCCAGGGTCTTTCTGGTGTGTCATAAAGATGATTTTATGACATACAGCGAATCAATTTTTAATGATTTATTCAGAGAATCGAATTGTGTCGTTTATTATCTTGACCCTCTGCAGGTATATGTTATGGATGAAGTGCTTGCCGATTTATCGGAAATGCAGCTGTTTGTGTTCTGCGTCACAAAAAGACTTCTTTCTGATTCTGAGAAAAGCCTGGATCCTTTTCTGGACTATGCCATTGAAAACAGTATTCCGATTCTGCCTCTGGTGCAGGAAACAATTGATTTAGAAATGTATCATCAGGAATTTGGAGAAATACAGTTTCTTGAAAAAAATCCTGTTTTGGAAAGCTCAATCAGCTACAGCGAACAGTTGAATAAATATTTAACATCAGTTCTTGTCAGCGATGAAATCGCAAGTAAAGTAAGAGCTGCCTTTGATGCATATATTTTTATGAGTTATCGGAAAATAGACCGCCGATATGCCAGCCAATTGATGCACATGATTCACCAACATGAAATATTTCGAGATGTAGCCATCTGGTATGATGAGTTTCTTGTACCCGGTGAGAATTTTAATAATGCGATTCTGGATATGATTGATAGAAGTGAGTTTTTTGCCCTTTCCGTTACTCCTAATCTAGTATTGGAAAGTAATTATGTAATGGGAGTGGAATACCCGGCTGCTTTAAAGCTGAAAAAGAAAATGGCTGCCTTTGAAATGGAAAAAACCGATCCTTCGGAATTAAATAAATATTTTCAAGATTTCCCGGGATGCGTTGATCCATATAAAGAGGGAGAAATTGAAAGAGTGCTGATGGATGCCTTTGAAGATGTAAGACTCCATACCAAGAACAGCTCGGATCATCTTTTAGCGATCGGTGCTGCCTATTTATGGGGAATCGATGTAGAAGTGGACCACGTTAAGGCAAGAAGTTTGATTACCAAGGCTGCCATGTCAGGAAACATGGATGCCATCAGTCTTCTGGCAATGATGTATACGACAGGCTTTGGTGTCAATATGGATTATAACCAGGCTGTTCAATTGTATGAGAAGTTTATCGAGTTAGCAGAGAAAATCGAGAATTTTTCTGAGCAGGTACGAAACAATGGAAAGTACATCGATTCGCTGTTTAATCTTAGTGAGCTTTATAAGCGAAACAAAGATTATGATAAACAGAAAAATACACTCGATAAAACGAAACAAATTTACGACCAGTATTTACCGAACCTGGCTGAAACCGCAAAGATGAAAATCCAGATGATGTTGGGAGAAAACGCAGCGAACCGCGGAGATTATGAAGGGGCCAGGAAATCTTAAGCGATACTGTGGAACAGTCCCGAAAATCAATTGATAAAGACGATGGAGAGATGTTTGCCCGCAGTTCTTCCATGTTAGGGGATCTGTATCAAAAATCCGGAGATATCGATTTGGCAGACCAGTGTTTTATCGAAATTGAAAAGGTCCAGCAGAGCTTAAAAAACTCAAAAATCGTTAAGCAGTCACAGTCTGCGGTACAAAAAGTGATGGAAAATATTCAAGAGGATATTTCTAAAATACATACAGAAGAACAAAAAATACGACACTTTTTTAAGAAAGAAGATGAATAAGATGAAATTCTATAAAGATCATTATGATGTCATCATTATCGGTGCTGCCTTATCCGGATTATCGGCTGCTCTTCAGCTTCAACAGAAGGGCATAAAGGATATTCTGATTTTAGAAAAGCACAATTTACCGGGAGGTCTTGCCACCAGCTATGTCCGCAATGGTATAGAAATCGAGGCCACCCTGCATGAGATGATGAGCATCGGCTCCAAAGAAGACCGATTAAAGGTGGGTACTTTCTTTGATGAGGTCGGTGTGGATATCGATTGGTTGAAGGTACCGGAGGCATATCGTTTTATCGAACCGAAAAAGGGAATTGATATCACCTTACATGCCGGCTTTGAAACGATGTCAAAAGAGATCGATGCCAAGTATCCGGGCTGGGGTCCTAAGGTACTTGAATTTATGTATCTTTGTAACAAAGTATATGATTCAATGAATATCTTATCCGTTACCCCGATGAGTAAAGTGTCAATGCTAATGAAACATCCGGAATTTGTCAAGACAGCAGGCTATACGGCAAATGAGGTATTGGATACTTTCCATTTCCCACAGGATATTGTCGATATCTTAACACCGTATTGGATCTATGTAGGAAATCCGATGAGCACACTACCTTTTACCATCTATGCCTTCTTAATGGCAGATTACTTTAGAGGCGGCAGCTATGTTCCGAAAAAATTCTCACATGAGATGAGTATGAAACTGCAGGCCAAAGCTGAGGAAAATGGCGCTCAGATTGAATTCTGTCAGGAAGTTGAGAAAATTTTTGTAGAAAACGGAAAAGTTACCGGTGTCAAGACAAAGCGCGGGGATGTGATCCATGCCGATTATGTGATCAGCGGAGCGTATCCAAATAAGGTATATACACAGATGATTGAGCCGTTATCGGAAGTACCGGAAGGTGCTATTAAGATGGTCAACGGAAGAAGACTTTCCGTAACGACAGCATCCGTGATGATGGTTTTAGATGATACTCCGGAAAATCTCGGTATTAAAGACTACAATATCTTCTCTGCAGGAGATGCGATGAATACCGATGAAATCTGGAAGGAAAATCAGACACTGGGTCCGTATAAATACTTAACATCGATCTGTTTGGATCTTGCCAATCCGGGCGCTACACCAAAAGGCATGTGCCAGTTTTCAATCACCAATCTTCCTTTAGTCAAGGCTTTTGAGGATCTTAAGGAAGAGGATTATTACGATTTTAAACGCAAACTTGCCCTGGATATGATTGAAGAATATGAAAGAGTGAGCGGTATTTCGATTAAAGATCATATCGTAGAGATTGAAGTATCGACCCCAATTACCGTTTCCCATTATGTAGGTGCATGGAAGGGAAGTATTTATGGATATTCCCACTCCATTGATGATCATGCGATCGCAAGATTACAGATGAAGGAAGCCGATCATTTTATCGATGGTCTTGAATTTGCGGGAGCGCATGCGATCAGCGGTAACGGTATGGGACCGGCTGTAACCAATGGCAGAGCTGCTGCCAAAGCGGTATGGGAAGATATGGAAAAGAAGGGGGCATTACGATGAAAGTAAAAGGATTTTTAAAGGATGTCGGCGGTGCTTCCCGTGTCACCAAGATGCGTCAGGAATTAATTGAAAATGGATCTTCCGTGCCAAATCCGAATGATCCGATTCGAAAATTGGCAGACGCCCTGCATCCGGGAAAACAGGAATTTATTGTCTCAGAGATACGTGAAGTATCTCCTACATCAACCACATATCGATTTACATCGGTAAATGGTCACATTCCTGTATTTCAAAGCGGACAATACGTCAACTTTTATTTAAAGGTTGGGGAAAGTTTACTGACAAGACCGTATTCCATTTCCTCTGCTCCTTATGAAGCCAGGGGAAAAGATCCATACTTTGAGATTACCATCCGTCATAATAAACCGTATTTAGTACCGGATTGGTTTTTAGAAAATGTAAAGGTGGGCACTAAACTTACTGCATCCCTTCCGTTTGGATGGTTTATCTATGAACCGTTGCGAGATTCCAATCATATCGTAGGACTTGCCGGAGGATCGGGAATTACACCGTTTGTCTCTATGGCAAAGGAAATCGCTCATGGCAAATTGGATGTTGACTTAACCATTCTTTATGGTTCTGTAAATCATAACGATATTGTCTGCAAAGAAGAATTAGAGACTGCCCAAAACGCCTGCCCGGATAAAATTCGTGTGGTACATGTAATGTCCGATGATCCTGATTGGAATGGAGAAAAAGGCTTTATCACAAAAGAATTGATTGAAAAGTATTCTAGTGAGGATTGTTCGTATTTTTTCTGTGGACCGATCGCAATGTACTCCATGATTCAAAAGATTATGAAGGAAATGAACGTTCCAAGAAAACGTTTTAGATATGAAGCATTTACCCAGCCGGCCGTACAGATGCTACCCGGATTCCCTATGGAAAATGTAGGTAAGACATTTAAGATCACCGTTAAGCGGGGTATTCATGAAGATGTGATTGAGGCAGCAGCCGATGAGCCCATTGCGGTTGCGTTGGAGAGAAGCGCGATTGCCATCGATACGCATTGTCGGGCCGGAGAGTGTGGTTTCTGTCGCACACAGCTTTTGGAAGGCGATATCTTTGTATCCCCATATAATGACGGAAGAAGAGCGATGGATAAAGAGTTAGGATGGTTCCATGCCTGCTCTGCGTATCCAATTTCTGATTTAACGATTAAAATACCTATTCTTTAAGAAAAGGGGTTATTGTATAAAGAAAACCATTTCCTTTTTATGTGCATTTGGACTCGTTGCCGGTCTTGTCGGGTGTTCTTCATCAAAGACAGAAGAACCGGTTGATTAGGTTAGTGAACACCAATCTTTTCAAACCGATGATCAAGAAGCACCGGTGGTTTATTTTACCTCGGATATTTCACCGGAAGGCTTAGTAAAGGCGTATGAGGCTTTAGGTTGGAGTCCATCGGGCAATACAGCAGTGAAGATTTCTACCGCAACATCAAGGCAACGGGAAAGTATTTCTTGTTTGGCATACTATTGTCGGCTATCTTTCAAAGATACGTACCGCAAGATCTCATGGTTCAATTATTTGGCAATAATAAAGCCTGGGGAGTTTTAATGGCAGCTACCATCGGGGTACCGATGTATGCCTGTGGAGGAGGAACCATTCCGCTTTTACAGGGATGGCTTGCAAATGGTATGAGCATGGGCTCTGCTGCAGCCTTTATGTTGACAGGTCCGTCTACCAAGATCACCAATCTGGGAGCTTTAAAAATTGCGATGGGAATGAAAAACTTTATTCTTTATATCTTGTATGTGATGGGTTTTTCCTTTTTAACAGGAATCATTGTGAATATATTAGTATGAGCATCTGATGAGTCAGGTGCTTTTTTTAGTAAGAAAGTTGGGCATATACTCTGTGTTGTGGTATTATCGACTCAGTGTCAGTGAGGTTGATGTATGAAAATGTTAGAAAAAATCAGTAATAATGTTGGCAGATCTATGGCATGGATTGTCTTAGCCATTGCGGCTATATCACTTTTAGTGCCGAAATCTACGTTGTGGATTCAATTATCATGGATTAATTATCTTTTGATGATTGTCATGTTTGGAATGGGATTAACAATTAAACCGGAAGACTTTGCGGTTGTATTCTTACATCCAAAAGATGTTTTGATTGGATGTGTTGCTCAGTTTACTGTTATGCCGATATTGGCTTATGGATTGAGTCGCTTATTTGGCTTAGATCCGGCACTTACTGCGGGTGTGGTACTTGTAGGTACCTGCCCCGGAGGGACTTCCAGTAATGTGATCACATATTTTTTTAAGGGAAATGTTCCCTTGTCTGTAGGAATGACCAGTGTGAATACATTGTTGGCACCGGTTTTAACTCCGGCTATTACCTATTTTTTATTGAAAACTACAGTACAAGTTGATGTGCTGTCCATGTTTATGAGCATTGTTCAAGTAATATTAATTCCTATTATTCTGGGATTTGTGATGAATAAGCTGCTTGGAAAGTTTACCCAAAAATTAGTTACGGCACTGCCTCTAGTCTCGACAATCGCTATTTGTTTGATTGTAGGAGCTGTAGTATCGCATAATGCAGAGAAAATCTTTGAAAGTGGGTTGTTGATTCTGATTGTGGTGATTTTACATAACTTATTTGGATATATATGTGGATTTGGTGTTGGAAAGCTATTCAAAATGCCACCGGAAAAGATAAAAGCATTATCAATTGAGATTGGTATGCAAAACTCCGGATTGGCGACAAGTCTAGCGGCATCCACCTTTCCTAATCTTGCGATGGCTACGGTACCGGGGGCTGTATTCTCGGTGTGGCACAATATTTCCGGTGCCATCCTGGCAGCTATTTACCGAAATTGGAATTCAGAAAATTGACGAATATCCCAAAAATGAAAAAATATTCAATAGATCAGGCATTACACAATGTCTGATTTTTTTCTAAACTTCAAATATAAAAGGGAACCAGCTGATACTGACTCCCTTCAAGTATGTGTGGGCAAACGCATACCCCAATTTCTGTGTACAGTATAATATAAAAAATCGGAAAAAACTAGATATAAATGTGTTCTCTTAAGGCAGTCATACGGCATGATGAATTACCATAAAAGCGATAACCTTTGTAGCCGTGGAAATATCCAGTATTGCGCAGCTGTTGTTTATGGACATCTTTTTAAAGCAGGTGTTTTTCCTGTGTATAGGTTATTTTCAAGGATGGTAAGATACAGTATCATGAAGATATGAAACGTAAAATTATCGCTGCATGCGGAAACGATTGTGCCATGTGTCCCAGATATATCGGGAAAGGATATGAAAAAAGTGCTGATCAATTACATCAAACGGCCGTATTGTGGATGAAAATCGAGTATCGGGATCACGTCGTTTCTAATGAAGAAATTGCCTGTACCGGATGTAAAAAAGAAAACTGGTGCCGCTATAAAATTGTGGACTGCACCGATGCACATCATGTAGATCATTGCGGACAATGTGAGAAGTATCCATGTTCAAAGATCCTTGACTGTTTTAAGGCAACGGAAACGTTTTTACCATCCGTTAAAAATACATGTACAAAAGAAGAATATAATCAACTCCATGCAGCTTTTTTTGAAAAACAGAAAAATCTGGAAAAATAATCCGCAACTATCGGTTGCTTGAAAGAGGAAAGGAATCATTTGATAATAAGAGTATAAGGAGGACTTGTTATGGAAACCGGTCTAATTATCAAAGAGTTAAGAGAAAAGAATCATTTATCTCAAGACCAGCTGGCTGAAAAAATAATGGTCACAAGACAGGCGGTCAGCCGCTGGGAAACCGGGGCAACGGTACCCAATACAGAAACATTAAAATTATTATCCAAGGAATTAGATGTATCCATTAATACACTTTTAGGTTCACCGCGTCAGCTTTTCTGTCAATGTTGCGGGATGCCTTTAAATGAAGATGGCTTGATCAGTAAAGAGATGGATGGAAGCTTCAATGAAGATTATTGTAGATGGTGTTATGTGGATGGAAAGTTTACATATCCTACCATGGATTCATTGTTGGATTTCATGATAGGCCATATGCCAAATCCGGAAAATCTATCAGATGACCAAAGAAAAGAACAGTATCGGGGATATTTATCCCAATTGAAACATTGGAAATAACAGCTTTAAAGAGC
This sequence comes from Faecalicoccus sp., assembly GCA_017941505.1. Next base: position 17,420 of record JAGAWH010000036.1, read on the forward strand.
TGTATTTTTGTTTATAATATAGAAAAGGAGTTTCTTATGGCAGACGTATTAGAAAAAGACTGGAAATTATTTCGGAAGAGAATTGTAGGCTGGCAGCAGGCATATATAGAAAAGCTCTGTAAAGAATATGTAGAGCTTCTGCAATCTGATAAACTTCCTGAAGAAAGGTTCTGGGAGTTAGATAAAAGAATGCGGAAGGATAAAAGAAAAAGCAGCGTTTCCATTGATATGCGCCGCTCTACGATGGAGTATGAACTTTGTAACTTATTAAATGAAGGTGCCATTACCTATGATGATTTGGAGGGCTTCAGTGATGCCCTTCAGGAAAGGATTCATTGGATACGGGATTAATTCCCGTATTTTTTATTTCATCAAATCCGAAAGCTTTTTTCCATAGAAAAAATCATGGATCAGATTATTATATTCGGTCCACATCGGAAGGGTTTGGCAATTGTCTTTTCTTGGACAGGTATTCACTTCACAGGCAAGACAGCTGACCGGGGCAAGGGTGCCTTCCATTAATGTGAGAATCTCTCCGATTGTATAGTCTTCCGGATTACGACATAATTTATATCCGCCGCCTTTGCCGCTGGCTCCGGTAATTAAACCGCCAGCTACCATATCTTTGACAATGATTTCTAAATATTTCTTAGAGATTTCCTGTCTTGCGGCAATATCTTTTAAAGGAATATAACTTCCTGTATTGTTTTCGGCAAGATCAATCATCAAGCGAATCGCATATCTTCCTTTTGTTGAAATCATATCATCACCTCTTTATACCTATTATACCTAAGGGTAAATAGGTAATCAATTTATAATTTACCTATTGACATAGTAGGTGAATAGTTTTATTATAGACTCATCAAAAGGAGGTGTTGAAGATGAAACGTAACGGATCTTGGAAAGAAAGCCGCATCATGTGTTGTCGAATGCTGATCTCCCGGACAGGTAATATGGCTGGGGCGTTCGATGTTTTATCTATGCGCCTCGATTGTAAGCGATGTTGATTGATTCGTATGGAATGCCATTTGTCCGGGAGCTTGTATAAAAAAGTCCCGGACTTTTTATATCCGGAAAGAGAAAGAAAGAGGAGACAAACATGACAAACTACAAATTCGAAACATTACAATTACACGTTGGACAGGAAGAAGCCGATCCGGCTACCGATTCAAGAGCTGTACCTATTTATCAAACTACTTCGTATGTATTCCATAACTCCAAGCATGCAGCCGACCGCTTCGGTTTAGCCGATGCCGGCAATATCTATGGAAGACTTACCAATTCCACACAGGAAGTCCTGGAAAAAAGAATTGCGGCCTTAGAAGGCGGAAGCGCTGCCTTAGCGGTTGCGTCTGGGGCAGCATCGATTGCCTACACAATCCAAGCCTTGGCAGCTAATGGTGGACATATCGTAGCCCAGAAGACAATCTATGGCGGCAGCTATAACTTACTTGCCCATACACTTCCGCAATACGGAATCGAGACTACCTTTGTGGATGCGCATAACTTAAAGGAAGTGGAAGATGCGATCAAGGAAAACACCCGTGCTGTATATCTGGAAACCTTAGGTAATCCAAACAGCGATATCCCGGATATCGATGCCATCAGCGAGTTAGCTCATAAATACGATCTCCCGGTTGTCGTGGACAATACCTTTGGAACACCGTATCTGATTCGTCCGATCGAGCACGGAGCTGATATCGTGGTTCACTCGGCAACCAAGTTTATCGGCGGACACGGTACAACACTTGGCGGTGTGATCGTAGAATCCGGTAAATTCGATTGGTCAAAGAGCGGCAAGTATCCAAATATTGCCGAACCAAATCCAAGTTATCATGGAATTTCATTTTATGAAGCAGTAGGACCGGCAGCCTTCGTAACCTATATCCGTGCCATCTTATTAAGAGATACAGGAGCTGCGATATCGCCGTTCAATGCGTTCTTATTATTACAGGGTGTTGAAACATTGTCTTTACGATTAGAGCGCCATGCCGAGAACACGAAGAAGGTTGTAGAATACCTTGCCAAACATCCAAAGGTAGAAAGAGTCAATCATCCATCTCTTTCCGATCATCCGGATCATGAATTATATGAAAAATATTTCCCAAATGGGGGAGCATCGATCTTTACCTTTGAAATCAAGGGTGGAAAAGAGGAAGCCTGGAAATTTATTGATAACTTAAAAATATTCTCATTACTTGCCAATGTGGCGGATGTAAAGAGCTTAGTAATTCATCCTGCATCCACAACACATTCGCAGCTTTCCGAAGCAGAATTAAACGATCAGGGTATTTTCCAAAATACGATTCGTTTATCGATTGGAACAGAGCATATTGATGATATTATTGCGGATTTAGAAAA
>JAGAWH010000037.1 GCA_017941505.1 Faecalicoccus sp.
CACAATTTACATCATCTTCTTTCCGGTGAAATACTCCCTCACTGTTTTCTTTGGAATCGAAAGAGTTCTCCCAATTGTCTTTAAAATAAATTGTACTTATTAGAGATAGATAAGTATTAGAATCCCAGGACAATCCCTGTGTCTGCTTGTTAAGGAATCCGGAAGTGTTTGAATCAATCCATTCCTTCAAAGCCTGATCGTAAGCTCTCTCGCCCATTGGCCCCTGAAATACTGAGGCATAATAATTATCGGAAAGCATGTTCAGCAACGAAATCTGGTATTTCATATCCTCATTCATCCAGACAGAATTAGCCAATACTGTTTTTGCAGTTCCATCGTCCTGATAAGATGATTTCCACAAAGCCTTCCCATAATTGCAAAGTGTTTTTGTATCCTTTTGGCCTAGAAGACTTAGAATCTGCTTCTGACTGTCTCCTCCTGTTATTTCTGCAAGCAATGACAGTGTAATATAAAGATTCGCCGGAGAATATATTTGATTTTCTCCGCTTTCGTTTTTCAGATACTCCTTTAAGGTTGATCGGATAAAAGCATTAAGAGCAGGATTTAATCCAATATCTTGGCATTCTTTATCTAAATTGTCCTGCCTGGCTTCCCATTGTTCAACAGCCGCATCATAAGCATCCCAGTCTGTTGTCCCCTTTTCATCCGTATACTTTTTGATATCTGGACAGGGAGGAAGTTCTGGATATGCCGCAGTTGTTACTGAATATAGATTACTATCCTGATTCATACTGTCTATATCTCCTTCCAATGTATAATTAGCTGCAGAGGAGGCTCTACTTGCTTCCTCTGCAGTATTTACATCGTTCTGAAAAGTACATGAACAAAGGAATATACAGACAATCATTGTGAACAAAAGAGACCTGCATGGAACAGGATTACTTGTCCTTCCTCTACGTGCTCTATTCCCCATATGCCTACCTTTCTTTCCTATTTAGATATCTTAGGCTTACTCCATGTGGAATAATACGTTTTTCCTAATACCTTTTTAAAAGTACGTATCCTTATATAATACCGTTTTTTCTTTTTGAAGCCGCCTATGGTCTTATTCTTCGTTTTACTTCCCTTTACAGTAATAACTTTTGACTTCTTAAAATCTTTTGCTATAGCATATTGAATCTGATACCCTGTCACGTATTCTCGAATAGTCCAGCTAACTTTCCGTTTCTTTCCATGCCCCTTTATTTTGGATATTACATTGGCTTCCGGATTCACAGTCAGTATAATATTCCTTTTTGATTCATCATAATACCCGTCTGATTTTGTTGATAACGTTATTACCGCTTGTCCGACAAACTGCCTGGGAATCGTAATCAGACCGGTATCGGAAACCTTTATTTTGGAATTAGATGACTTGTATTTGAGCCCGGATTCTCCCTTTGCACTTGCATGAATCTGAACAGTCTGTAGCTTGGAGGAGGCAGCTTTTTTGATATCGCTTGCCATGATGGCATTAGCACTCAATTTTGTAAATGTGGCACGGATCATGTGGTGAGATCTGATATTGTTAAAATGGTAGGATGTAATAGGTCCGGTATCTTTTCCGTCAACATATACGCTTTCAACCACAAACCCTTTGTCAGGTTTTATAGTATAGGTAGTGCCGTCCCCTTTTGCAAAGGTACTGTCCCCTTCGGGAGTGATGCTTCCATGAGAATCTGCAGAGGCTGTAATCGTATATTGCTCATCCTTCTTGCCATTAGGATCGGATGTCTGATAATTGCTTCCTCCTAAGCCCATTGTTTCCAGGTTGCCATCCTGGATCATGACTGAAACCGTATCGCCTTCACCTGTTCCATTCCATTCCTGTTCGGAAGGATCTCCTTCCCTGCTGGATCCCAAAACGATCTGGAAATCTTCGTTTTTATCAGGCTCCAGGAGGACTGAAG
>JAGAWH010000038.1 GCA_017941505.1 Faecalicoccus sp.
TAGGATTCCCGAGATGGGGAGCACATAGATATGCCAACTCGCGCAAGGGATGTATGGCCATCGCAAATAGTCGCATAATGACAAGAGCAGTTCCGAAACGAGTCCTGGATTTAAAAGGTCTGTTATCCCTAACAGACCACTACCAACTAGTACATAGCTATTGAATTTTGAACCGCCGTATACCGAACGGTACGTACGGTGGTGTGAGAGGTCGGAAATAAATAGGTGAAAATCTATTTATTTCCTCCTACTCGATTCTTCCTGGACGATGCGTAATTTCGGAGCTTTGATTCCTGCTTTGCCAAGGGCTTCGCAGATTTCCTGATTCATGCTGAAATATACACCCCAGTAATCAGCGCTCTTACAATATGGACGTACAGTAAATTCCATTGCTTCATTGGTAGCTCCTGATAAGCTTACAAACGGAGCCGGATCTTTTAATACCAATTCATTCTTTTCCATAACATCCATAATGATATCCTGGATCTTTTTGAAATCTTCTAAACGATCGGATGTAAATACCATATCTACACGGCGAATCGGCTGCGAGGAATAGTTTTCTACATTGGCATTCATCAATGCACCGTTTGGAATGGTTACACGGACGCCGTCCGGTGTATCCAGAATCGTATAGAATAAGCTGATGGACTGTACGGTTCCGGCTGCGCCTGCTGCAGAAATATAATCGCCGACATTAAACGGACGGAAGATTAGAAGCATAATGCCGCCGGCTAAGTTTGACAGCGATCCCTGCAAGCTCATACCTACCGCAACACCGGCAGATGCAAGTACCGTTAATACCGAAGTCATCGGAACACCTAATATAGAGATGATAGAGATGACCATGATTACGTATAAGACGATGTTAACGCAGCTGGTTAAAAACGATGCCACTGTAGGATCAAGATTCTGCTTGTTTGTGATTTTGGTAAATGCAGAAACAATTTTCTTGATTACGATACGGCCGATCACAAATACCAATAACGCAAGAAGTAACTTTGCTCCCGCATTAACGGCAATGTCTTGAATTGTTGAAATAATACCTTCCATGATAAAACCTCCTAAGTAAAATTTCTGTAATCATCATACTATGATATCAAAAAAAATGATACATCTAGTGACTCAGAATATAAAATGTGAAAGTTGCACTGCATACAATCTTGCCATCTTCATCGGTAATGGAGACATCATATACACCGGTTTTCTTACCTCGGGAGACTTCTTTTCCATATGCAGTGAGAACTCCTTTGATACCGGGATGGATAAAATGGATTGTTGAATTGAGCGTTACACACTTTTCTTTTCTTGAATAACAGGCAGAACCGGCAGCAGTATCCGCTAAGGTAAATAAGGCGCCGCCATGAACGGTTCCGTAAATATTGGCTATAGAATCATTGATGTTCATAACAACTTTCGAAGAGCCGTTTTCTGCTTCTAAGAGTGTTATACCGTGAAAAGATAGATATTCGGAAGCGGTGTTGATTTTGTCGATGTGGTTTTGATCCATATTCAATCTCCTTTTGCCTTGTATTGTAACATGAGCGGCATATGATTCTGAAACTTGATTTATAGAGATTATTTTATTTGTAGGATAAATTTGGTGGTTATGTACTAAAGTGTTATAATAAGTCAATGAAAGAGGGAAGTGTTCAATGAATAATACAATATTGTTGATTGCGATATGTACTATATTAGCTGTTTATGTCGGGTATACAACATATGAAAGTATTAAGCTGTATATCGATTCGAATCGCAAATTGGATGATTTTTTAAAACAGGAGAAACATGCAGAAAAGATTTCCGGTTCACCGCTGTGGACGGTTTTATGCATCGTATTAGCTGCCGGTGCTCTGGTGATGTCTGTTCTCAGCGGTAATATCAACGGTGCCGGTTCCGGCGAAATAACATATTATCGTATCGCATATGTGGCCATCAGCTTATTGATGGTTGGACTGGCTTTTGAAACGATCGTTCGTAATCGATGTTATGTCATAAAAGATGGATTTTTCTATGTAGATAAGAAATATCGTTTTCGCTCTATCAAGTCAATAGAGCAGAAAAAAGGAATCTTTAAAAAATATCAGATTGTTTTTAATGATTCGAGCGTAATTGAAATGTCTAATAAAATCGGTCAGGAGCTTCAAAATCGAAAAGATCAATGGCGTAAGGATAAGAAGGAAAAGAAAAAATAAAGTTTGAATTAATATATTTTGGATAGAAAAAACGGAGGCACAATCATGAAATATGTAATTTTAGTCAGTCATGGAGAATTCGCAAACGGATTGTATACGGCAGTAAAAATGATGACCGGGCAGAGAGAAGATGTTTTAGCTTTAGGCTTGATTGATGGATCTGATGCTGATGAGTATATGGACAGCTTTAAGGAAATGGTCAAAGATATTCAACCGGAAGATACGGTTATTCTTATTGCGGATATCCGCGGTGGTTCACCATGTATCAACGCACGTAACATTTTACAGGAGATGGGTATTACCAATCTTTTAGTGCTGGCAGGTATGAACTTACCGATGGCAGTCACTGCAGTATTGATGAAGGACAGAATTGATGATTTAAATGAATTGAAGGAAAAAGTATTAGAAGAAGGACGTGCTTCTATTTTAGAATGTGTTGATTAATTTATGATCTGAAAGCGCATTCACATTCTTTCACATAAACTACACGTAACTATCTCAATATTTTTTTGTAGTATAAGGGTGAGCCAAGGATTAGGCTCACTTCATAATCAAATTCCCTTTCTTAAAACTTTCTAGAGAAAAGCCCTTTGTTCCCCGACAGAGGGCTTTCTCATGTTTAAGGAATCTAATACATAATTTCTTTCATTCCCATTAACAATCCTTCAATGTATCTCATAGACATAAAATTAAGTTATTGTTATAATGTAAAAAGGAAAGAAGTGTTTATTGTGAAACATCCAAAATTACGAATTAACGTTTATTCCAGTGCTGATAAAGTGGACGGACAGGGCGTTGGAAGCGCGTATGAGGAACAAGTTAAATTGATTAAAGAAGGAGAACCGGATCTGTTTGATGTTCGTGTGAATAAATGGAATTCGAGAGCGGATATCCAGCATTTTCATACGGTTGATCTTCAATTCTTTGTCAAAATGAAAAGCAGTACATGTTCAAATATTGCTTATTGTCACTTTTTGCCTGAAACCATGGAAGGAAGTTTGCAGCTTCCCGGTCCAATAATGAAAATATTTGATTCGTATTTGATTAATTTTTATAAATCAGCCGATCGATTGGTGGTAGTGAATCCAAGCTTTATTCCTAAATTAGTAAAACTCGGCATTCCGGAAAATCAGATTTATTACATTCCAAATTACGTTTCTAAAGATAAGTTTTACCGCAAATCCAAAGAAGAACGGATTCAGATTCGAAAAAAGTACAACATAGATTCAGAAGCATTTGTTGTGCTGGGAGCCGGACAGGTTCAGACCCGAAAAGGGGTTTTGGAATTTTGTCAGGTAGCTGAAAAGCTTCCGGAGATTCAATTTGTATGGGCGGGCGGCTTTTCGTTCGGACGGATTACAGATGGATATGAAAAACTGAAAAAGCTGGAAGAGAACCATCCTGATAATGTGACATTCTTAGGCATTGTTCCAAGGGATGAAATGGTTGATATTTATAATATGTGTGATGTTCTCTTTGTTCCAAGCTTTAATGAATTGTTCCCGATGACAATATTGGAAGCATCGAATATCGAAGTTCCAATGGTCATAAGAGATTTAGATTTATATAAAGATATTCTCTTCGATCATTATTTAAAAGCCGATGATAATGAAGGCTTTATCCGCTGCCTTCGTATGTTGAAAGAGGATCCTGAAACATATGAAAAATACCAGAAGGAATCAAAAGCTATCAGTGATTTTTATTCTAAAGAGCATGTATTAAAAATGTGGAAAGACTTTTACATCAATGCTTATATTGAAAAGCGGCTACAAATTAAGAATAAGCGAAAGAACAGAAAACAGACTGAAAATTAAGCGGCAGGTGAATTATGAAAAAGAATAATTATTTCCTCAATTTTGGTTTAATCCTTGTATTTACAGGAGTTGTACTTTATTTCTCGTTAAAAGACAATTTTTCTGAGGTAATGGGAGCTATTTCTAAAATGTCTCCTTTATGGCTGCTTATTGTTTTGTCATGGGGTATTTTATATACGGTAGTCTGGGGATTGGTTTACTTCGTAATGGGACGCAAATACGTTCCGGACTATTCTGTAAAAAACGGTGTTATTGTTGCCTTTGTCGGAACTTTCTTTTCCGGTATTACACCAAGTAGTACCGGTGGACAGTTTGCTCAGGCTTATATTATGAAAAAGCAGGGAATCAAGGTTAGTGACGGTGCCAGCCTTTTGTGGGCGGATTTCATCATTTATCAAACGACAATGATGATTTATGTTACCATCATGTTCCTTTTGAAATTCTCTTATTACAGCCAGCAATCCGGATGGTTTAATATCATCTTGTTGGGTTATTTTGTGAATGCGGTTGTCATCCTGGCGTTATATACGATGGCATTATTCCCGAATGTCTATATTAAATTATCTGGCTGGGCAGCCAATTTCTTAGGTAAGATTCATATCGTGAAAGATCCGCAAAAGACACTGGATTCCTGGACATTGCAGGTAAAGTCCTTTACCGGAGAAATTAAGAACCTTACAAAAGATAAAAAGACAATTGTTATATGTGCTTTAATCAACGTTGTACGATTGACATTACTTTATAGTTTACCGTATGTTATTGGTCGTGCTTTGGGTATTGATCTTGCACCACATTTGATTATTGATGTAATCGCATTGTCAGGATTTGTTACGATGGCAAACAGCTTTATCCCGGTTCCGGGTGCCAGCGGTGGAACTGAAATTGTATTCTCATTATTGTTTAGCCCACTCATGGGGAAACTTACAAGCGCAGTTATGATTTTATGGCGTTTCTCAACGTATCACATTATACTGTTGATTGGTGGAATCATATTTGCGGTTGTCAAAGGCCGTTACGACAAGGAAGAAGCTGCAGCAAATCAGATGAATTTCTTTTCACCCGATTAATTAAGGGAGGGATCATATGCGAATAGGCTTATTTACTGACGCATATCTGCCGGATATTAATGGCGTTGTTTCCAGCGTCGCAACTTTGAAAGAAGCCTTGGAAAAGCAGGGCCACGTTGTTTATGTGATTTCTAATCATCACAGTTCATCTGTAGTATTAGAGGATCATATCCTTCGCCTGCCGGGCATTGAATTAAAAAGATTTTACGGATATAAAATGTCTAGTCCTTTTCAATTTGTCGGAAAGGACTATGTCACTAAAATGGACTTAGACATTATTCATATGCAAACAGAAGCCGGTATCGGCTTTTTCGCGCGTCATGTGGCCAAAGTGTTGAAGGTTCCTTTGGTTTATACATATCATACGATGTATGAAGATTATACACATTACGTGAACCCTTTGGATTTCGGAGCATTAGATACGGTTGAAAAGAAGGCGATTCGTTCGCTCTCCAGCATGATCGCAAACCGTACGCAGGCAGTTATCGCTCCCAGCCAGAAGACAAAAAATCGATTGTTAGAATATGGTGTTCACACACCTATTTTTGTCGTGCCGACCGGTTTAGATCTCAGTTTGTTTGACCGCAGATCCTTGGATGAAAAGAAAATCAAAGAAATACGCGAATCTTTAAATCTAAGTGAGGAAGATCATGTTGTGGTATACGTAGGACGAATTGCCAAAGAAAAGATGATCAGCATTCCTATCAAGGCCGTTGCCTGCAGCGATGATCCGCGTCTCCATCTTGTGGTTGTAGGAGGCGGCACCGATGAGGATTATTATCATAGGCTGGTCAAAGAATATCAGGTAGAAGACCGGGTTCATTTTTTGGGACGCAAACCTAAAGAAGACATTGCGTATTACTATGCGGCCTTTGATTGCTTTGTATCGGGTTCCTTATCCGAAACACAGGGGATGACCTATATTGAAGCTCTCGCAACGGGACTTCCGGTATTCGGACGTCGTGACGAAGTCCTGGAGGACTTGATTGATGAAGGCAAGAGTGGATATTACTTTGATGATGAAAATGAACTTGCCGAAAAATTCAAGCAGTATTTTTCGATTGATAAAAGTGAGAGAGAAAAGTTTATACAATATTGTGTAGATAAGGCAGCTCCTTATACCACCGAAGAATTTGCCAAAAACGTATTAAATGTTTATTATTATGCAATACGCCAGCAAAATATTGCCTATACGATCCGAAATATTTCTTTGAAACAGGATTATGTAGAGTTATCTATTTGGCGGGAGGGAACTTTTAAGAAACTGTTACTTCCTCTGGAGGATTTTTATGAAATGGAATTATCGGTTGGACAGACAATCGATGCTTATCTTGTAGATGAATACATGGCTGTTCAACATTTGTTTATCGGAATGTTGAAAGCTAAAAAGCGTGCCATGTCCAATGACTATACAATATTGGAAATGCGCAACTACTGCAAAACCAAATTAGAAACCAATGATATGGAGACGGATGCAATCATTGAGGCTTTATTGGATGCAGGGCTTCTGGATGATTATCAATATGCTATGGAAAAGGCAAATTATTGGTTCTATTCCGGCTATGGTATTCCTAAAATTCAAAAGAAATTACGACTTGTCGGAATCGATGAAGCATATATTGAACAAGCCTGCAACGCTTTAGACAAAGAGCAGGAGCTTCACAATGCCGCTGAGGCAGCCAGAATGATTGCACCTACATTAACAGATCGAAGTATTAATAACGCTCGATGGGAATTGACCCAGAAATTGATCGCAAAAGGATTTTCATCCGATGTAGCCAGAGAAACAAGTGATCAGTTTGAATTTGAAATTGATTCTGATGCAGCTGTTCAAAATGCGATTGATAAAGCGAAACGGTTGTATAAATCGATGGAAGAACCTCGTAAAACTGAAAAAATAAAAGTCTATTGTTTAAGGAAAGGTTTCTCGCTTTCTGAAATAATGGATGCTTTGGAAAGAGAGGGATTAAATGATTAAAGATATTCAAGAAGAAGGGAAGATTTCTCTTCTTTGTTTAATTACAAAGTGCGATAAAGGAAAAACAGCGAAAGATACTCCGTATCTTTCTTTAATATTGGAAGATGCATCGGGAGTTCTGGATGCGAAATTTTGGAATTTAACGGAAGAGATGATTTCTAAATATCATGTCGGAATGGTTGTAGAAGCCCAGGGTGATATTATTTTACACCGCAATGCGCTGCAGATGCGGGTGCGCAAGCTGGTTGAACAGCCGGATGAAGACATTTCCAAATATGTCCGCGGAGCTCCGATTCCCCGTGAAAAGATGCAGGAAGAAATCAACGGATATGTAGAATCCATCAAGGATGAAGAATTAAAGGTTATCGTTCAGCAGGTTCTGGAGGAATCCGAAAATGATTTCTATACCTATCCTGCTGCCACCCGTAATCACCACAACTATGTAGGTGGCCTGGCTTATCATACGATTTCCATGATGCGTATGGCCATGGCTGTTGAACAGCTTTATGACTGGTTGGATCACGATTTACTGGTTGCAGGTGTATTAATGCACGACATCGGGAAAATTGAAGAGTTGTCCGAACCGGTCTTACCGGAATACACAACGGCCGGTAATTTGATCGGACATATTTCTTTGATGGCTTCCAGGATTGACCGGATTGCCTGGGATTTAGGATTACAGGACAGTGAAAGCGTTCTGCTGCTTAAACATATGGTTTTATCACATCATGGAAGGATGGAATTTGGTTCCCCTGTTTTACCGATGATTCCTGAGGCTGAGGTGTTAGCTACTATTGATAACTTAGATGCTAAATTGTTTATGATGAAGGCATCTATTGAAGTGACAGATCCGGGTCATTTCGGACCTAAGGTTTTCGCATTAGAAAATCGTATGATTTATCGGCGAAAGGATGATAAGAAATGAAAGTAGGATTTGTATCGTTAGGCTGCGCAAAAAATTTAGTAGACTCCGAACAGATTATGGGAATGCTTCGCTCCTATAATCATACAATCGTTCCAAAACCGGAAGATGCGGATGTGATTGTGATTAATACCTGTGGTTTTATTGCGCCGGCAAAGGAAGAATCGATTAATACCATCTTTGAGATGGCTAAATATAAAGAGAAAAATCATGGAAAGTTAATTGTATGCGGATGCCTTGCCCAGCGTTATAAAAAGGCATTGGAGGAAGAAATTCCGGAAATTGATGCGGTAATTCCGATTCGTGATTATGGATCTTTTGCGAAGACATTCGCCGGTGTGATGGGTCTTCCTATGGAAATAGAAGCCTTAAAAAGTGAGCGGGTATTGGCAGGAAATCCATGGCAGGCATATTGTAAGATATCGGATGGCTGTTCTAACTGCTGCACATTCTGTGCTATTCCGTTAATTCGCGGACCACAGAAGAGCCGTACGATGGAAGATATTCTGGAAGAGATAAGCGTTTTAAATTCTTATGGTATTAAGGAGCTAACTCTAATTGCTCAGGATACCACAAAATACGGATTGGATAATTACGGAAAGTTGATGTTACCGGAATTGATCCGTGAAATAGATAAGATGGATGGTATTCACTGGCTGCGTATTTTGTATATGTACCCGGATGAAATCACCGATGAAATTCTGGATGCCATGAAAGCATCTAAAAAGGTTGTTCCGTATTTTGATATTCCGATGCAGCACGCTTCGAATCGTCTTTTAGAAAAGATGAATCGAAGAGGTAGAAAAGAAGATGTCATTCGTGTAGTGAAAAAGATCCGCGAGATGTTTGATCATCCGATTTTAAGAACTACGGCCATAGTTGGTTTCCCTTCGGAAACGGAAGAAGAGTTTGAAGAACTGGTTGATTTCATTAAAGAAATCCGCTGGGACCGTTTTGGCGTTTTTGCCTATTCCAGAGAAGAAGGCACACCTGCCTACAATATGGACGAGCAGGTTGATGAAACAGTCGCAAACCGTCGCCTTGCACGATTAATGGAAGTGCAGGAAGAAATTTCTTTAGAAAAGAATCGAGAAAAAATCGGCCGAACATTGGAAGTTCTCGTAGAAGAAAAAGAAGCATTCAATAACCGTTATCGGGGACGGTCCTATGGGGATGCGCCGGATGAAGTTGACGGTCAGGTTATCTTTACATCTGAAAAAGATTTAGCTTTAGGCGATTTTGTACAGGTGGAAATTACCGATGCCAAAACATATGATTTGATTGGTGTATGGAAAGAATCATAGGATTTGATCCCATTGTGCATGGTGATGATACGGTATTGATTGTTGGTTCAATGCCCAGCATTGAAAGTTTAAAACAAGCGATGTATTACGCGAATCGAACCAATCGATTCTGGAAAATATTAGGAAATATTTTTGATGGGGAATATGAGACTCGGGATCAAAAGCTGTTGCTTTTGAAAAAGGGCCATATTGCCTTATGGGATATATGTCACACATGCATTCGTCAAGGAAGCATGGATGCTGATATCAAAGAAGTAGAACCCAACGATATTAAAGGTTTACTTACTAAAAATCCGTCCATTCAAACGATTGTATGTAACGGTAAGACAAGTTTGAAATATATGAAAAAATATTTCCCGGAACTAAATGTAGTATCTATGCCATCGACCTCTGCTGCCAATGCCAGGTGGTCTTTGGAACAGTTGATTGATAAGTACAAAACAATTTGGAGGAACACAGATGAATAAACTCTATTGGGCAAAAGTAAAACCAAATGGAAAAGTCCCTTCCAAGAGGCTGGAAGATGCAGGATACGACCTTTATGCCTGCTTTGATGAAGATTATATTGAAATTGCACCATTACACACTAAAATGGTTCCTTTAGGCGTTGCCAGTGCCTTTGATTCGGAATATGTCATGATTTTAAAAGAAAGAGGTTCAACCGGTACAAAGGGAATTGCTCAGCGCTCCGGTGTTATAGATTCCGGATATCGCGGAGAATATATTGCACCTGTTACGAATGTGAATGATAAACCGATTCGCATCGCTAAAAAAGAAATCGTTGACACATGGAGTGATGATCAAAAGGGAAAATACATTATTTATCCTTATGAAAAAGCTTTATGTCAAGGTGTACTTGTTCGTATGCCGCAGCTGGACAGCGAAGAGATCGATTATGAATCTTTAAAAAATATAGAATCAAAAAGGGGTGCCGGAAAGTTAGGCAGCTCCGGAAAATAAAAGACCGAGTTTTTCTCGGTCTATGACTGTGTGTCGGGCATGGCACATCTCTAGTTGGTGAAAGTCCAACCGCAGGTAGTTACCGCCAAGCGTAGTGAACCCCAAGTGGAAGACAGTGATGTCCAGATGAAGGAAGGGGCTAGCAAAACTTCCGAGCCTACGAACA
>JAGAWH010000039.1 GCA_017941505.1 Faecalicoccus sp.
ATATTGTACCAAAAAGGCTCCGGGTTCGACTCCCTGAGTCCTTTTTTTGTCAAATAAAAGAAAAAAAGGCTGTATAACCTACTGATCATAAATCAGTGGTTTTTACACAGCCCCTTTTTAATTTATAAACAAATCATTCTGGTTGAAGAATTTCTTCATCGCTTCAAAGCTTTCTTCCGAAAGCACATGTTCAATGCGGCAGGCATCCTGCTCCGCTACGTTTTTAGGAACACCCAATGCCATTAAACCTTCGGTAAAGAAACGGCTCTTTTCAACCACGCTTCGAGCGATTTTTTCACCTTCTTCGGTTAAAGAAAGCTGTTTATTATCCGAAATCGCAACCAAGCCGAGTTTCTCCAACTTCTTCATTGCGACACTGACACTCGATTTGGAAAATCCCAGATAAGCGGCAACATCCACCATATGAATACGCACTCCTGCCTCCCGTAGAAGGTAGATTGCCTTTAAATACATTTCTACTGATTCTTTGTTTTTCACATCTGCCTCCAAGTTAGTTTCTTCTAACTTTTATTATACGCAGATTTCTCTAAAAAACAATTCTCATCAATCATTTAACCTTTCATCCAAATTCTGATTTCGTAAGGTTCCATTTCCGGATGCCGGTTATGTGTGATAATTTGATGATATCCTTCCGGGAAATATCCTTTTTTGATGGATTTTCCTAAATTACAGTCGATAATAAAGGAATTTTGATCATCATATCTTTCATAGACAAAATGTTCGGCCAAGTCATCGATGACTCTGAAATCACCATAGACAAGTACCGGATTTTGTCTGCGAAGCTTAATCATATTACGATAAAAGTGCAAGATTGAAGGATCCACTTTCTGTCCCTTGAAGGAACCGTTCCATGGCAAAAGCACTCTGGCATGTTCTCTTGTACCGGCAAGGATAATCTTAAACGCTTCTTTTTCACTCATCTTTTCACAGAGTTCTTTGTAGTATCCTTTGGATTCCACATCATTGATCTCATCAATGGAATTGAATTGGTAATTCTCCAGTCCCATCTCATCTCCCTGAAAGATAAACGGAGTTCCTTTCATCGTCATCTGCATACCGGCTAACAATTTTTTGATTTGTGTATTATATTTTGGCTCTCCGATCTTGGAGACCATACGCGGATTATCGTGATTGTTGTAGAAAATCGACATCCAGCAGTTGTTTCCGTAATGTTTCATCCAATCGATCATGTACTTTTTAAAGTAGTTTAAATCATATTGATAATCATCAAACCGACTGTGTCCCGGACTTTCCAAAACATCAAAGGAGAAAATCATATCCAGTTCTTTACGCTGGGAGCCGGTTAACATCTTTGCCATATTCATACCGACACCCGGTGTTTCCCCTACCGAAAATGCACCGTATTTATCAAAGGTATTGGCTCTTAGCTCCTTGAGGTATTCATGAAGATGCGGACCATAGAAATAGCGTTCCACTCCGCAATATCCCATCATTTTCGCAATTACTTCATCCCCATCCGGAAGTCCTTCCTGTTTGGAAATAAAATTAATCACATCCAGCCGGAAACCATCGATTCCCTTATCTAACCACCAGTTGACCATATCATAAATGGCATAACGCACTTTAGGATTATCCCAATTCAGATCCATCTGTTTCTTTGAGAAAAGATGAAGCGCATATTTATCCCCGAACTGTTTCCAGGCAGAGCCGGAAAAATAACTGGTCCAGTTATTCGGTTTATCTCTAAAGAAATAATAATCTTCATATTCCGGATCGGTTAATGCCTTTTGAAACCATTCATGTTCATCGGAAGTATGGTTGACAACTAAGTCCATAATTAAACGCATTCCTCTTTTATGAGCCTCATCCAGCAGCATATCAAATTCTTCCATGGTTCCGTACTCGGCCAAAATCTTACGATAGTTGCGGATATCGTATCCATTATCATCCATAGGCGAATCATAAATCGGTGAAAGCCATAAGGCGTTAACACCTAAATCTTCTAAATAATCTAATTTTGAAATAATACCGGCTAAATCACCGATTCCATCTCCATTGGCATCACAGAAACTGCGAGGATAAATCTGGTAGAAAACAGCTTCCTTCCACCAGGCATGTTCCACCGGTGCTATGACTTGTCTTTTCTCTTCCTGAATTTCCTCTTCCGTCAATTGATCACTGTTGACAAGGGTTAATAAGGCATCAAAAAATGAATCCGGAAGTTTTCTTCCGACTAATTTTTGAATGGATCTAAGTTTAACATTTCCCACCAATGGATTGGTGATAAATTCACTTTCCTTTCCTAACTGCAGTAATATTTTATCCAGCAGATCCTTTCCTACCCGGGTATTATAAATATCTTTAATTTTACTATTGATATCAACTGTCATAAGTTGTCCTCCGTTATTCATATTGTATCAAAAAAGCTCCCAATGGGAGCTCACTTATTCAACCTCAAATTCATCTTCAAGATCTAAATCGTATTTTTCAATTAATTCTCTTCGTCTTTCCACAACATCTTCAATACCGGTTAAATCATACCAATATTCCAAGATATAACATGCCGTCTCCGGCTCTTCTGTTTCAAAATAAGAGAATAGTTCTCTAAGTGCCTCCATCACAATTTTTGATGGGGCAAAAGGAATATTTTCCTTTTCAAAGATTTCTACAATGGTACGGGCATCCGGTTCTACCAAATCATCCGGAAGACCGCTTCGATCAACTTTTTCTCCGGTAAAATGCTCCGCATAAACCCAAATCGCAAGAGCTTCTTGAAAACGCTTATCCTTGAAATACCACATTCCCAGATGTTCATATGTATCGGATAAAATCTCTGAAGTAAATGCCTTCTGACATGCTTCAATGCAGAGTCTGCGGTACGCTTTTGAATTGTCTGTATGGCGATAGTAATCCAGTAATTCGAAAATCGTTTCAAAATCCATTGGATTCCATTCTCTGGCCTTCTGCAAAGCCTGTCCCCACGCTTCAATTTTATCCGCCTGGCGAAGATGTCCGGCATATGCACGATACAATTCCGGAATATTTTCTTCGGTCAATGAATACTTTTCATCTTCTTCGAAAAAGGAAATCAGGAACTCTTCGATGGCTTCGTTGAAATAGTATTGGTTCTGTCTGCCCTTCTTTTCAATGGATTGAATACGTCCCTCTAAAATCTCTTCCGGGGAACCATAGATACTTTTATAAGCTGCAAGATCGGCATATTTCATCAACAGTCGATCCGAGTCCTCATAATATTGGCTGATCTTATAGGCATCCTTTCGATGGCTTGGGCATTCCCGTAAGAAAAGATCCATCATGCCATCATAATACTCTGTATCCGATGAATCCTTATGACTCTTAACCAGTTTTAAGATTAATTGAAAATTGTCCGATCCATTTTCACTGAGAAGCGATTTAACATCTTTAAAATCCGTCATTGGTCAGCTTCCTTCCAGCGCGAAATCACCTTTGTGGACAGTTCCGTATAATCGCGTCCCATCGAAGATACCGCTAATTCATATTCCAATTCTTCCTCAGTGAGCAAGGCAACATCCAGTAGTTCATGACGGTACATTTTCTGGTAATGGCGAACGGCCGCCTCTTCATCGTGGACAAATCCCTGAGCTTCATACGTATCTAATGTTTTTAATTGAGAAAGCGTCTCGGATAAGGCATTGGAAAGGGTTGGCGTAACATTCTCTGTTTTCGATTGTTCCCTCAGCTTTTCCATAATCCCATCATATTGCTGGGCAGCACCGACAATACGGGATACCGTAATGTATTTATCATAATCGGATGTATAGGAATATTCACAGGTTTGAAGATATTCTAAGACCTTATCATATTCTTCATCTTGATAATACTGTTCAAGAGTAGCCAGCTCTTCTGCTTTCTTTTCCTTCGCAGAATCCGAAGTAGTATATTTATATACAAAGAATACTACAGCCCCTAAGACAATTAATACAGCTGCAACAATTGCTGCGATCTTTTTATATAACGCCCTGCGTCTGGCTCTTTCGAGTTCTTCCTCTTCTTCCTGCTGTTCTGCTTTTAATAAATCCTGTTTTTCACGACGCTTTGCTTCTAATTCATTTTCTGTTCCGCAAAACGGGCATACGACTTCGTGATCATCATATTCATTTTGGCAATTCTTACAAATCATATTATAATCCTCATTTCAGTAGTTCTATTTTATCATAAAGTTACTGTTGATAGACAATTTTCCCTTCACAGATCGTGTAATGAATCTTTCCCGGTAAGGTCCATCCTGTAAACGGACTGTTAATGGCCTTTGAAGCAAATGTATCAACTGTCCACATTTCATCTTCATTAAAGATGACTAGATCCGCCCGATTCCCTTCTTGGATGGATATCGGTTTTAAATGATAAAACTCCATCGGATTTTTACTCATCAATTCCATTAACTTCATCAAAGAAATATATCCCGGTTTGACTAAAGAATGAATTCCTAATGCCAGAGAAGTCTCCAATCCGGTAATACCCGATGGTGCCTTATCCATCGGACGGGCTTTTTCTTCCGTGCTGTGAGGTGCATGATCGGTCACGATCATATCGATGGTACCATCCTGTATTCCTTCTATGATCTTCATCCGGTCTTCTTCGGTTCGTACCGGAGGATTCATTCTGGCATAGGTTCCGTATTTTAATACCGCATCTTCTGTCAAGGTAAAATGATGCGGAGTGGCTTCGGCATGAAGATCTGCTCCTAATTTTTTAAAGGTGCGGACAATTTCTACCGAATTTTTCGAAGAGATATGTTGGATACATAATCTGGCACCGGTATGAAGTGCCAATACTGCATCTCTTGCCACCATGATATCTTCTGCAGTCCGATCCGCTCCGCCATATCCTAACGCTTTAGAAACCTTGCCTTTATTCACACCGGGAGCATCAATAAATAATGGATCTTCCTCATGTAAGGAAATTGGCATATTTAACTGCTTAGCCTTTATAAGTGCTTCATACAATACTTTTTCATCCAGAATCGGAAGTCCATCATCCGTAAAGCCGGCAGCTCCCTTTTCCTTTAATAAATCCATATCTACCAATTCTTTTCCGGCCATGGATTTTGTTACGGTTGCAGCCTGTAATATATGGATACCGGTCTGCTTCCCCTTTTCTAACACATATTCCAGCGTTTCCACCGTATCGACAACCGGCTTGGTGTTGGCCATACAGATCACCGTAGTAAATCCACCTTTTTTAGCTGCCGCTGCACCGGTTAAAATATCTTCCTTATAGGTAAGTCCCGGATCTCTGAAATGCACATGGGCATCGACTAAACCCGGGGCGACAACACATCCCGATGCATCGATCACAGGGTATTCCCCTTCGATATTTTTATCGACCTTTACAATGGTATTACCATCAATCAGTACATCCAGTTTTTCATCTTTCTGAGTGACCGGATCAATCACTCTTCCGTTTTTTATCAACAACATAGTATCACCTTTTCATTTCATTTTTCTTTTACACTATACCATGATTTCACCTTGTTTATTTGGTTTTTAATTTGTATAATCTTTATCATGAATAAAAAAGAATGGTTTCATTTAGGATTATTAGTCTTAGGAGCTTTTATCTGGGGAATGGCATTTGTAGCCCAAAGTATCGGAGCTGATGCGATCGGCCCGTATACCTTCACTGCTTCCAGAAGCTGGTTGGGAGCTCTATCCATTATGCCTCTATCTATAATGACCGCAAGAAAATTAAATCTTACAAAAGAGGATAAAATGCAGTTATTAAAGGCAGGGCTTGTGGTTGGCGGCTTGTTGTTTGTGGCAAGCTTCCTCCAACAGAAAGGGATCGGTTATACAACCACCGCCAAATCCGGATTTATCACTTCTTTATATATGGTCATCGTTCCTTTATTATCGATGTTTGCCGGAAAGAAGGTTGCCCCTACCATATGGATCGCGGTTATTGCCGGACTTACCGGATTGTATCTTTTATGCCATCCAACCAATGCCGATGGCTTTAATATCGGAGATTTATACATACTTGCCTGCGCTTTTGTGTTCGCCCTGCAGATTCTATCGATTAATTATTTTGTAGATATCTGTCATCCAATCCTTCTTGCCCAGGCCCAATTTCTTGGATGTGCAATCTTCTCTACTTTCTTTATCTTTTTGGAACATACCACCTGGGAAAGCTACCAGCAGGCAATCATCCCGATCCTTTATACAGGTATCTGTTCTACAGGTATTGGATATACATTACAGATTATCGGACAGAAGGAATTAAATCCGACTGTTGCCTCCATCGCAATGTGTTTGGAAAGTGTATTCAGCGCACTTGGCGGATGGCTCATATTAGGCCAGACGCTTACGTCCACAGAGCTTCTTGGATGCATATTAATGTTTGGAGCTGTGCTAATTACACAAATACCGGTCAAGACATCGTCATAAGTCGATGTCTTTTTTTTCTGTGACATTATTGTGATTATTGCCCTGTTAAGATGAACCCTAAAAAAAGGAAAAAAGATTGAAAAGATCAAGGAGGAAATATACATGTTTACAATGATGAAAATGGTACTTATCGGTACATGTTTATTAGGAGCAGCAGGTGCGCAGTTGTCCCGCCCGTCAATGATGATGAATACTGAAAAACAGATCCAGACAGTAAAACAGAACACCTCTACAAACTACATCGGTGAAGATGAAGCTAAAAAGATCGCATTAAAGGATGCCGGTGTAAAAGAAAAGGATACTACTTACCTAAACGTACATCTGGATACTGATGATGGTGCAGTAATCTATGAAGTAGAATTCATGGTAGGCAACAAGGAATACGACTACGATATCAATGCCGTAAGCGGAAAGATCGTATCGAAAGACTTTGATATCGAAGGAAACAACACATCTGCATCTACCGCAAAGGGAGCCGTTACAAAAGATCAGGCTAAGGAAATTGCCTTAAAAGATGCAGGCTTTGCGGCAGCAGATGTAACCTTCACAAAGG
>JAGAWH010000040.1 GCA_017941505.1 Faecalicoccus sp.
GACCGACCAGGCTTGGTCAATCCTTTGGAATACTATCTGAGTTATTCGTGATTCAATACAAATGTAGCGCCGTATACGAGACCCGTACGTACGGTGCAATGGGAGGGGTGAAAATTATTATTTTCCCTCTACCCTATTTTCATTTAAAAACAGAATATGTATAATATTACTGTTTTATCAGAAAAGGGTGTGATATTGATGAACTCGATAGAAGTATCAAACTTAACTTTTTCTTATGATGGTGAAACAGACGTTATCAAAAACGTCTCTTTTTCTGTACCTGCCGGCAGCTATACGACCATTATCGGTCACAACGGTTCCGGCAAAAGTACCATCGCAAAATTATTAATCGGTCTTTTGGAGGCGAAATCCGGATCGATTCAAATATTAGGGAAGACCTTAAATCAAGATACTGTTTATGAATTAAGAAATCATGTTGGAATTGTGTTCCAAAATCCGGATAACCAGTTTATCGGTTCTACCGTTGCCGATGATATTGCCTTTGGTTTGGAAAACCATTGCGTACCGCAGGAAGATATGCAGGCAATCATTGAAGAATCCGCAAAAAAAGTAGGTATGCTGGATTATTTGGACAGCGAACCGACAAAGCTTTCAGGCGGTCAGAAACAGCGTGTCGCCATTGCGGGTATCTTGGCAATTTCACCGGAAATCATTATTTTTGATGAATCGACTAGTATGCTCGACCCGGAGGGTAAGGCCAGCATTAATGCGGAAATTCAGCGGTTAAATATGGATGACACCCGTACAATCTTATCCATTACCCACGATATGGAAGAAGTTGCGGGCAGCGAATATGTCATAGTATTGGGCGATGGAAAAGTCGTTATGGAAGGTACGCCAAAAGAAATCTTTAAACAAGAAGATGTATTAGAAAAGATGAAATTGGATATTCCTTTTGCGTTACAGTTTTCAAAACTTCTTCAAAAAGAAGGCGTTTTTAAAGAAAATGAATGCACATTAGAAGGGGTGGCGGATAAATTATGTCAATTGAAATAAAAGATTTGGAGCATATTTACAATCCGGGAACTCCTTTTGAAAGAAAGGCTTTAAAGGGTATTACATTATCCATTCCGGAGGGAAAAGTTACCGCCATTATCGGTCAGACCGGATCGGGTAAATCTACCCTTGTCCAGCATTTGAATGGATTATTATTGCCAAGTGCCGGGACATTAGATGTTGCCGGATTCCATATTCAGCCTTTATTAAAGCTCAAAGATATCAAGCAGCTGCGAAAAGAGGTTGGACTTGTATTCCAGTTTCCTGAATATCAATTATTTGAAGAAACTATCGAAAAGGATATTGCGTTTGGTCCAAAAAATTTCGGTACGCCGGAAAATGAGGCATCCGCATTGGTAAAAAAAGTTTTGCCGATGGTTGGCTTAGATGAATCTTATTTGGAACGTTCTCCTTTTGAATTATCCGGAGGACAGAAGCGCCGTGTCGCCATTGCCGGTATTTTGATCTTAGATCCTCAGATTCTTGTTCTGGATGAACCGACTGCAGGGCTGGACCCTCAGGGAGCGAAAGAAATGATGGAACTGTTTATGGATTTAAACCGTAAACAGAATAAAACCATTCTGCTGGTAACCCATGATATGGACCATGTGTTAAATTATTGCGATCACGTTATCATCTTGAGTCATGGAAAAGTGAAACAGGAATCGGATGTCAGGGAATTCTTTGAACATCCGGAATGGATGTTAAAAACCGGCATTAATCCACCGGCAATTATCCGCTTGAAGATGCAGTTAAGAGAAAAAGGATTTGATATTCCGGATGAAGTTCTGGATATAGAGTCGATGGCCAAGTGTGTGAAAGCGCAGGTGACACATTATGAATAATATCGCATTGGGAAGATATATTCCGATGGATTCGTATGTTCATAAGATGGATCCGCGTTCAAAAATATTAATTTTATTACTCATTATTATTGCGATTTTCATTCCTGCCGGTGCTTTGGGTTATGTTTTGATCGGTGCATTTCTTATTCTGGCTTTGATCCTTTCAAAGCTTAAAGTAAGCTATGTGCTTAAAACCATGAAACCGATGATGTTTATGATGGTTTTCTTGATGATCGTAAACGTATTGGTCATTAAGACAGGAACACCATGGTTAGAATTAGGGTGGTTTTCCATATATTCCGATGCGGTATATCAGACATTATATATTGTAGTGCGTTTAATGTTGATGATCACCGCAACGACGATATTAACGGCATCCACGAAACCATTGGATTTAACTTTAGGTATTGAAAAGCTGTTAAAACCTTTTGAGAAAATCGGTTTACCGGCTCACGTGATTGCCATGATGATCAGTATCGCCTTGCGTTTTATTCCAACGAT
This sequence comes from Faecalicoccus sp., assembly GCA_017941505.1. Next base: position 2,364 of record JAGAWH010000040.1, read on the forward strand.
TATTGAAGAGACCGGACGTATTATGAATGCCCAGGCTTCCCGTGGTGTTGACTTTGAAAACGGCTCTTTAAAAGAGAAAATTATGTCGATCCTTTCTTTGATCGTTCCTTTATTTATTGCGGCATTTGACAGAGCGGATCAGCTTGCCAATGCCATGGAGGCACGAGGTTATGATCCAAATAAAAAGCGCACACGCTATAAAGTGCTGACGATGGGATCCAGAGATTACGTTGCGCTGGGGGCTGCATTATTGGTTCTTGCGGGCTGTATTCTTATTGCGGTACTGTTATGATTTATAAAGTGACTTTAGCCTATGATGGATGGAATTATGCCGGCTGGCAGAAACAGTCCAATGCCTTAGGAATTCAGGAAATCATAGAAAAGGCTTTAATGAAGATTCATAGAACGGAAGTACCGATTACCGCCAGTGGAAGAACAGATGCCAAGGTGCATGCCTTAGGGCAGGTATTTCATTTTGAACCGCTTGTCAACATGTCCTGTGATCAATACCGCGTTGCCTTAAATGCACTTTTACCGGAAGACATCCGTATTCAAAAAGTAGAAGAAGCAAAAGATGATTTTCATGCCAGGTTTTCGGCCGTATCCAAGCGATATGACTATATCTGCACTTATGAAAAAGATAATCCTTTTACTTATAAATATAAGATGATATTAAAGTATCCGGTGGATATAGAGCTGATGAGAGAAGGCGCAAAGTATCTTGTGGGAACACATGATTTTACCAGCTATTCTTCCAGTCGGATCCATCCGGATAAGCCCCGCGTAAAGACAGTCTATCGGATTGATATTCAAGAGGAAGGCAAAGATATCCGTTTTATATTTGAAGGCAATGGCTTTCTTCGCTACCAGGTTCGCATGATGACTGCTGTCTTATTGGAAGTCGGAAAGAAACGGATGACGCCGGAACATGTAAAAGAAATATTGGATTCCCGAGATAAGGAGGCAAGCCGATATAATGCCCAACCTCAGGGCTTGTATCTGGTGAAGGTAGATTATGATACGACAGACTAATTTTCATACCCATACAAAACGCTGTAATCATGCGATGGGTTCGGATGAACAATATGTAAAAACCGCAATCAAAAATGGATATGAGATATTGGGCTTTTCAGATCATTCCTGCTGGAACTACAAGAGTGGATTTCGTCCGCATGTCCGTATGCAGCTCAAGGAATTTGCGACTTATAAATCAAGTATTCTTGCGCTTAAGAAGAAATATCAGGATAAAATAGAGCTTCGTTTCGGTATGGAGGCAGAATACTTTCCAGATATGATGGATTGGATGTTGGATTTCTGTATTGAAGAAGATATCGATTATCTGATATTAGGCAATCATTATTATTTAAGCGATGAAAAGGGCGTTTATTTTGGATCCTGTGCATCCCAATTTATTCCTAAGTATTTTGAGACCTGCATTGCAGGCATGAAGACAGGTATGTATGCCTATTTATGTCATCCCGAATTGATCTGTAGAAATGTGTATCTGCAGTGGAATGATGTCCTGGAAGAAGGTTTTCATTCTGTTTGTCGATGTGCAAAAGAGTTAGATATCCCACTGGAATGGAATGCGCTGGGTATGCAGTGGAACGAAAGGATGGGTATGGAAGCTTATCCCAATCATCGTTTCTGGCAGATTGCCTCACAATATCACAACAAAGCCATTGTCGGAATGGATGCGCATAATCCATCTGATTTAGGGAAAGATATTTATCTTAGGGCAATGGACAGGTTATCACATTATGATGTGGAAATTGTCGAAGACATCGGTAAGATTGATTATAAGAAATTAAAACAATAATTCATGTCAATACTATGCGAAAATGTCTCAAAAATGAGCGATGATTAGCGGGAAATTTTCCCGCTTTTTGTGTGGCTTTTCCCCCTCGCCGGGGAGGCAGGGAAAAAGAACGGCAGGTTCTTTTTCCTTTGCACAAGGGTGATC
>JAGAWH010000041.1 GCA_017941505.1 Faecalicoccus sp.
AAAGAATCAATGCGTTTCATTCTTTATTCATGACCGATAAAATAACCGTTTCCAATTCCGGAACACTCATGGCATTGATCTTCTCTTCCACGATCTCATTGATCTTTAAATTGGAAATAAAGCTTCCTACATATTTATCAATTAAATGATCATAACTCTGTTCAAGTACACCTTTAAATTTATCTTCCGGAAAAGCACCGAAGATTTCTTCAACCTTCTTATCTTCCAATTGGTCAAATTCATTTTCCAGAATGCCTTTAATAATTAATCTTCCCTGGTCATTCATATAATTTTGAAAGCGGGTGTTTACGGCTTCCAAAGTTGATCTTGTAAGACTGTTACGGATGATGCGGAAGGTATTCTGTTTCTTACTTGGATCATACATTATATCCATAATAATGCTCGCTAAATCAATGGTATGAATCTGGGCAACAATCTCATCAATGGTATATTGGATGAGTTCATCCTTTTTATCTTCATAGGCCTCTTTACTGACAACCGAGGTAACCATCTCTTTGATACTTTCATGATCGGTTTTATCGGTAACTGCCTTATATACACCATCAATGATAAGTTTCTTGATATCATCACTTTTTAATTTATTGATGATATCTTCTTCGCCTAAAAGATACCGATTAACCATATTTCCTAATGCCTTAGCTAATTCTTCCTTACGCTTAGGAATAATACCCGGAGTAAAAGGAAGCGTAAAGTTTCCTATTTTAACGGGATGATATGGTCGAAACAACATTTTAACAGCCAGATAATTGGTGATATATCCAATCACAGCTCCGATGATCGGAGTGGATAGTAAACGTAAAATATTCATATTCATTCTCCTTAAAAGGGGATATTCTTAGTCGACAGTCTGCTCGCTTTCGTTTAATTTAAATGCCGGCATCGGTAATAATTTATGAAGATTTAAACGATGCATACGGTCGATCTTTGCCTTAATAGCCGCGTCTTCACATTCTCCTGTTAAGATATAGTGATCCAAACATTTATAAGTAAAGCCAATCTTATCTTCATCTGTCATTCCGCTCAGTCCATCCGATGGCTTTTTATGAATCAGGAAATCAGGAAGTCCCAGCTCTTCTCCGATTTGAATTACTTCATGAACAAGTAAAGCGCTCATCGGTGAAAAATCCCCTGCTGCATCTCCGAATTTAGTGGAATAGCCAATATAATCTTCCGAACGGTTACAAGTATTGACAACGCGGGCACCGTTTGGAAGAGCCTGTCCAATCGCAAATAAGGTACTCATTCTAAGTCTTGGAGGTAAGTTGATAATGGAATCACGGGATAGTTCATTGACTCCTTCAATTCCTGCTTCAGGTAAGGCGGCATTGATTGCCTTTGATAATCCATCAAAGCCATCCTTAATATTTACGGTAACATGAGGAATATCTAAAAATTCAACCAAAGCTTCAGAATCGGAAATATCTGCCTGAATGCCATTTGGCATCAGTACTCCTACTACTCTATCTTTTCCTAAAGCTTCTTTTAATAAGGCAGCACAAACGCTGGAATCCTTTCCTCCTGATATACCGATAACGGCACTGCATGTTGGTCCGTTATTTTTAAAATAATCTCTTATCCATTCTACGATTTCGTCTTTTGTCTTTTTTGGATCTTTTAACATAGTGTGTCTCCATTTCTATGTCCTCATTATACACTGTTTATTGACTGTTTCTGTCCATGTTTATGTCTTTTTTTGATAGTTCATGTTATAATTTTCACATCGAAGGGAGAAGTGATAAGAGGTGAAACAATTTTTCACAGAAAATAAACGATATCTCCAACTCTTGACATGTACGATCGGTTTAATAGGTTTAGTTGCCTTTGTCCTGGTGAAATATGATTCATTCTTACGAGCGATTCAATTCTTCTTTGGTGTTCTAAAACCCTTCATCTATGGATTTGTGATCGCATATCTATTGCATCCGATCAGTATTCGTATTGAAAGCTTAATTATTTTTCTCTGTAACCGAATATTTCATATTCACAAATATTCGTTCCGGTTAACCTCGATTATTATTTCGTTTTTACTGTTATTTGGCATCATTATATTGCTGCTGATGGCAGTTATACCGGAACTGGCATCAAGTCTTACTTCCTTTATTGCTTCACTGAGCAATATGGAAGAAAACTTCAAAGTATGGCTTGCCAATGTGGATACTTCCAAAGGATTCTATGCAGCGATTGCCTACTTCTCCGATTATATTCAGAGCGGTATCAGCTTTATGATTGAAAGCTTGAGAAAAATGTTAAGCTTAGAACAGATGATGCCTACCGTTACCTCCAGCATCGGTGCTTTACTTGGTGTAATGGGTAACTTCTTAGTAGGATGTGTTGTAGCTGTCTACCTTTTAGTAAGCTGGGAAAAATTTGTAGTACAGGCAAGATTAATTCTTCATGCGATCTGCAGCGATGCTCTTGCCAGAAGAATTGAAGAAGAAATGACCTTAACCAATGATATGTTCTCCGGATTTATCAGCGGTAAGTTAATTGATGCGTTTATCATTGGATGTATCTGTTATGTTTTCTGTTACTTTACAAAGATGCCATACGGAATGCTTGTCAGTGTAATTATTGGATTTACAAATATCATTCCATTCTTTGGACCGTATTTCGGTGCTATACCTTCGGCTTTGATGATTTTTACCGAAAGCCCGGGAATGTGTGTCCTGTTTGTGATCTTCATCGTTACATTACAGCAGATTGATGGAAATATCATCGGTCCTAAAATTATCGGTGATAAGATGGGTATCTCCAGTTTCTGGATCCTGTTTGCGATTTTATTCTTCGGTGCTTATTGGGGTGTTGTTGGTATGATCGTAGGTGTTCCGTTATTTGCGGTATTGTATGATATGTTCAAGCGGTTCGTGTTTGGACGTTTGATTAAAAACGGTAAAGCAAACATGGTAGAAGAATATGAAATGTTCTTCTCTACGCCAAAAGAAAGTTAGCTGTCAATTCATTTGGCAGCTTTTTTATATACAGTAATAAACTTTTAAAATGAAAGCCTCGTCATATAGTAGGTTGGAAACAATACAATTAGAAACAATTATAGTTAATTTTTGTGATATTGAAATCATGTATCTGGTACGAAAATGGCAGCTGATTTAATGTTGTATTCTATGCCTTATACTGATGAAGATTATCATTAAAGTTTATTGGAACAGTGCAAATAGACTGAGAATTTGATGTTAATGACAAATGGAAAGGAAAATATCTTATGACAACGGATACTTTAATTCATAAAACCACTATCGGTGATACCGGGTATGACTTATACAATTGGAGTTTTAAAGAAGGAAACAGAGTACAGGGTAAAGGCTGGTCAGTATCTATACCGAATGGGTTTAAGAAAATCTCACCAAAGGAAAATCGTATATTTGAATTAATTCCTGATGATAATTCAGAAGAACCTTTAGTTCAGATTATTCCCAACGATTCTTTGCCCGGACCTGTTATTGATGACTGGTGGCCTTATCATCTCACAGCAAGAAAGTATTTACCAATACAAGAAACTATGGAAATCATTGAAAAGACATCAGAGTTTTTTCAACTATTTGGTCTCGAGGCTAACCCTATCGATTTAATGTTTTTTAGTACTGATGAAGTCTGTGGAGTTTATACTATTGAGATGCCCGATTGGTTAAAATGTAACCATCCGTATTATTTTCAAGGAGTAATATATGGTTCAGATACAGTAGAAGAGTTGAGAGTTATGGTCTATGACTCCATCTCACCTGAACAGGCAGAACAGTTAAAACAATCTATACAGAGCTGGATGAAGACTTTTCATTTCGATAAGCCAAACAACAGAATCCCAAAGACAGCACCACTTGATGATCCAAAAATTATTGAGAATTTAAAGAATAAAGATACAGATTTATTTGATGAAGCTATAAGCAGAGCACTGGAAGAATCCACGCTTGCGTTGTTTGCAGCCATTATAGTGCTGAATCATCGATTTACGAATGATTTAATTGATCGCTGCCAGGCAGAGCCGCTGATTCAAGAAGGATTTTCAGTATTAGAGTTTTATTTATCAAAATCAGAAAATTTGATCAATAGAGCAAAAACGGAAAACGTTTCTCCGTATTTGATGGATACAGTCTATGACAAAATAATCAATGAGTTAGCTGATGAAAAGACATACATGCAACAATGTATATTCACTGAAGAGGTTAATAAAATATTCCACGATTCGTTTGATGAAACAATTGAAAAATTGAAAAAAGAAATGGCCGAAAACAAAAAGAAAATGAGAGGGTAAATCAGATATATGAAATTAATACACCTGGCAGATTTACACATTGGAAAAAAAGTAAATGAATTTTCAATGTTGGAGGATCAGAAGTATATTCTAAATCAAGTTTTAGACATGATTGATAAGATTCAACCGGATGCAGTGATGATTGCCGGAGATGTTTATGATAAACCTATTCCGCCAACTGAAGCTGTGGAGTTATTTGATAGTTTTCTTTATCGATTATCAAAAAGGAATCTCCAAGTCTTTATCATAAGTGGAAATCATGACTCACCGGAGCGACTCGCATTTGGAAATCGTCTGATTGATGAAAGCGGGATACATATCTCCCCTGTTTTTAACGGAAAAGTTAAGATACACTCATTGAAGGATGAATACGGGAACGTAAACATATTCATGCTGCCGTTTTTGAAACCGGCTCAGGTCAGAAGATTTTATCCGGATAAAGAAATCAAAAGTTATACGGATGCACTAAGGGCTGTTATTGATGAAATAGACATCAATCCTTCAGAAAGAAATATTATAATAACCCATCAATTTGTGACCGGTGCACAAACTTCTGATTCTGAAGAATTATCAGTTGGAGGAACCGACAACGTTGATGCCTCTATCTTTAATCAATTTGATTACGTCGCTCTTGGACATCTCCATCGTCCTCAGAAAATAGGCAGTGAAAAAATAAGATATTCAGGAACACCTCTAAAATATTCCTTTTCTGAAGCTAAAGATAAAAAATCTTTATCTCTTGTAGAAATGAAAGAAAAAGGAAACATCAGCATAACAGAATTTCCTTTCACTCCAAAACATGAGATGGTAGAAATTCGAGGAACCTATGATGAATTGGTCTCAAAAAAGTTTTACGAAAATACAACATTGCAGGAAGATTATGTTCATATCACTTTAACCGATGAACAGGACATTCCTGATGCCATATCAAAGCTTCGAGTAATCTATCATAATCTTATGAAATTGGATTATGATAATACTCGTACCCGCCATCAAGGTCAAATAAACGGAGTTGCGGATGTAGAGACAAAATCTCCGTTAGAATTATTTAATGAATTTTACGAAAAGCAAAATGGCACATTTATGAATGAAGAACAAACAAACTATGTAACAGATTTAATTGAGAAGATTTGGGAGGATGCACAATGAGACCGGTTAAATTAATAATGTCTGCCTTTGGCCCTTATGCCGGAAAAGTGGAGCTTGACTTTGATCAGCTCGGCAAAAAAGGAGTTTACTTAATAACCGGTGAAACCGGTGCAGGAAAAACAACATTGTTTGATGCGATTTCGTATGCTTTATATGGTGTAGCCAGCGGAACCGTACGTCAAGAAAATATGCTTCGCTCTCAATATGCAGAACCGACAACACCAACTGAAGTAGAGCTTTTTTTTGAATATAACGGTCAAATGTATCGTATAAAACGCAACCCTGAATATCAACGTCTTAAAAAAAATGGAAATGGTTTCACAACCCAACATTCTAATGCGGAATTAGAATATCCAAATAAAAAGATCATCACGGATAAAAAGAAAGTCAACAACGCAATTATCGATCTTATTGGGTTAGATGACAAACAATTTGCACAAGTAGCTATGATAGCTCAAGGTGACTTTTTAAGTGTTATTCTTGCCAGTACCGATGAACGGCAAAAAATACTTCAAAAGCTTTTTCATACAGATTCCTATGCCATACTGCAAAGTCAATTGGGTAAAGATACAAATGAACTGATTAAAGAAAATGAAAAATCATCTGCCAATATACAAAGTCGAATCAAAGGAATACAATGCGATGAAAATGATGAACTGTTCATCGTTATCGAGAAAGCTAAAAGTAATAGGCTTCAAATCACTGAAACAATGGAATTATTGGAAAAACTGGTATCTAAAGGAAAAAGTCAATTTGAGAACATAAAAAAAGAAATCGCTGATCTTGACAAAGGAATCAATAAATCCTATGCAG
>JAGAWH010000042.1 GCA_017941505.1 Faecalicoccus sp.
CGAATAAAGGTTCGATATCCGGCCTTTTCAATCATTCCTATAAAGAAAAGACACAACTTTTCTATAAGTGCTTAGAATCGATCTATAGCGTTTTAAATAACTCTGCTAATTGTAACGAAAACAAAATGAGTATATTCCGATATTAGGTTTGCCTTAGATCACACTTTGGAATACAATTTTTTAATTTCGCTCCTACTTTTTCATCCAAAACGATTATGCCGTTCAAAGCAAAATTGTATGGCAGTCAAGAAGAAAACCTTACAGACATCTTAATACTGATGACAAAGTGTTTAAGAAGTGTATATAATTACATGCATATACAATAATGTTTAATCGCCTAAAATAATATCGCAAATATAATCTACCTCCTCTAACCCCAAAATACCATAAAGAGGTAGTGTGAGAATATGATTTGAAATATGTGAAGCAACTTCAAGCTTCCCTCTTGGATACCTTTTACTATAATCGAAATCACATGTTAGTGGAAAAAAATACTTTCTGGATTCGATTTCTTTAGTTGAAAGCTTATGATAAATTTCATCCCTGTCTAACTTATATGTATCAAAGACAACAGGCATATAAGCATAGTTCGATTCAACATTCTTTTGTTCATTGCATAATTTAATACCTTTTATCCCAGATAGTCTATTCCTATATCTTTGGACAATCTTTTTCCTCTTTTCAATTTCTTCATTTAGATGACGTAGATTACATAACCCCATAGCAGCTTGAAATTCGTTCATTTTTGCATTGCCTCCAGCATATGAAACAGTCTCTTTTGCGCGAATCCCAAAATCTTTAATATCATTTATTTGTTCTGTTAATCCACAATCGTTAAAACATAAAGCTCCTCCTTCAATGGTGTGGAATATTTTAGTTGCATGAAAACTGAACATTGAAACATCTCCAAAGCATCCTGCTGACAAACCTTTATATCTTACACCAAATGCATGGGCAGCATCGTAAATTAGTTTCAGCTGATATTTTTTCGCTCTTTTTAGTTTAATTATTGCTCAGTCTTCTGCAAAGATACCGTACCGATACTCATAGTAGGCTTCTTTCAGTGAAATAGGCATATCTACCATGATTAGTTCTGCATGTGTAAGATATTCTCCCTGGTTCAATACATTGAACAAAGCTTCGGTTAGCTCTTTACGCTCGTACTGCCTTTTCATCTTTTTGAGGAGCTGATAGAAGTCCATGTATCCCTGCTGGTATCTGGTACCAACTCCGTGCTTAGACTTCATATTGGTACGGTAATTCTCAATCAGTTCGTTTACGTCACCGAGACTATTTCCCATTGGAGTGGTATAACACTTCTTATCTGGCTTTACCGGGATTCTGTCACTTACGGCTCCTAGATTATTGCTGAGAGGCTGAAAACATGATTTTGAATCTGAGACAAGGATCGACACCTTTTCTAAGCTATCAGAAATTTTCATGTACTTATCGATAGATTCTGGCCCTAGACCAACGATACGCATAATTGTCTCATCATTTTCATCAATGGCACAGGCTATACACACCTTGTGGTGGCTGATACCTTTTAATGAAGACTTTGAACCGCGGGTTTTACTAAATCTAGGCATTTTATCAGGCTTTGTCCCCTTTAAATTGATGCTGAAGTAAGCTCCATCAACCTCAGTCAGACCAGATAATTTACTTTGTTCAAGAATATCACTGGCTGCCTTGTTCAATTTATGACGCATGTAGAAGCACGTGGTGATGCTGAGCCCAGTCTGATACGATTCCTCCTTGAGCGGTACACGTGCAATTTCACAGTCAATGAACTTCATCCAGGTATCTTTAGAGATACGGCTGCGGTAGAGGATAGAATTATTAGTAACGCCAAAAGTCTTTCCACAATCCTTGCACATGAATCTCTGCCTGCCATTCTTGTCCGTTCCATTTTTCTTGAAATGAATGGAGCCACAGTGAGGACAACACACTATCTCATAGTCATCGGAATCAAGCGACTGTGTTTTCTCCTTAAATAGATTTTCCAATGTTTCGATCAGTTTACGGATTGACTTTGGATCTTCTTTAGACAGCTGTTTAATAATCGATTGATATTTTTCCATATGTAGTACCTTCATTTCTGTTTCTACATACAGAATATCTATTAAACCAGCACCATCAATGTCACATTATTGAGAACCAGCAATAATTATGTTAAAAAGAGCGTATTTTTTTGCTATTTTCTCTAACTCTTCTACATTGCATATATTTCCAAATACATGTACTGGCAATATTCCAACCGTTTTGTCATTGATTAGCCTCTCAATACAATTAACATCAATCGTATAATCATTTTCATTTATATCGCAAAAAACAGGAATTAGGTTTTTTCGAATTATTGCATTAGTAGTCGAAGCAAAAGTAAATGGAGTTGTGATAATTTCACTGCCTTATATTCTGCTTTTTCTACCGTATATCTTAAATATCCATATAGATCCACAAGCTGTCTGCTGATTCTCTCCAGTAATCACTGAAGCTTTTAATACAAACTTTTTAACTGATAGTATCCGGTTTTACGTCTGCCGTTTTCAGTTCTGGCTGTTCAATTTGATTATCACTTTTTTGACGCTTCAATAATTCAAATTTCAATGCCTTTACCGGGCAGGCCTTGACGCACTCACCGCAGCGGATACATTCTGCACTGTTTGGTGTCATCGTTGGATTTACATTCATCTTACATGTTCTTGTGCAAAGACCGCAATCGATACATTTTTCTTCATCGTAAGACATTTTCAACAGAGAAACCTTCTGGAACAATGCATAGAAAGCTCCAAGCGGGCATACATATTTGCAGAAAGGACGATAGATAAAGATGGATGCCACTACGCAGCCAATCAAAATCGCAAACTTCCACTGGAATAACCATCCAATTGCCCCACGTAAACCGCTGTTTAGCAGCACCAGAGGAATACCACCCTCCAGGGTTCCTACCGGGCAGACATATTTACAGAAGAACGGATCGCCTGTTCCCAATTCACTTCTCCAGAAAAACGATAACCCAAATACAAATACAAATAAGAAAACGTATTTACCATAACGTAAAACTTTGTCCAATTTCTCCGGTACGGTAAGCTTTGGAGTCGGAATCTTATACAGCAATTCCTGAATTAATCCAAATAAACATAACCATCCGCAGATAAAACGCCCTACAATTAAACCGATCAGAGCAAGATATCCAACCACATAGAAGGCAAACTTTCTTTGTCTTCCATCAAATATTGCCTGCATCGATCCAATCGGACAGGCTCCAAGAGCCCCCGGACACGAATAACAATTCATTCCCGGAACACAGAACTTCTTTAAAGATCCGGTATAAATTGTACCACCAGTAAATCCTTGAACATACCCATTTGACAGTGCACCCCATCCTGCTTGAACTATTTTTCTAAGTCGGGCATGTTTCTTTATATCTTCTTTAGCCAATTCCGATACACTCCATACAGATGTTTGCAGCTTTACGATGAACGCTCTTCGTCTCACCGCGCTGAATACCAAAAACTAAAGATGCTGCTGCAAGACCAATCAAAAGAAATGTTACATATCGGGGTACTGATTTTTCTTTTTTCATAATTCTTTTATTCCGCCTTTTCGATTGCTTTCTCAACGATTCTGATCCATTCATCCTGGCCGCGTGAACCCATGATCGGATCTGTTAACAAGTTACCCTTTGAATCTACGATGTAAGTTGTTGGATAAGCTGTTATTGCGGTATGCTTTAATACTTCCTGTGTCGAAATAAGAATCGGATATTTCACACCGGTATCTTCAATAATCGCACGTGCATCTTCTACCAGATCTTCCTGAATCTTATCATCTTCATCCATGATATCAGAGGCTAAGCCAACAACTGCTACACCCTGATCTTTATATTGTTCACTAAGTTCCTGAAGGAACGGCATTTCTATAATACAAGGACCGCAGAAGGTTCCCCAGAAGTTTAAAACCGTAACCTTATTGTCCTGGACATAATCACCAAGACGAACATCTTTTCCATCCAGATCTTTGATCTGCATATCCATTAGTGCAGCTGAATCTACATTATCTGCACTCGGAAGCTCAGGTAAAGTAAGATCGGTGAATTCAACGTTATCGAGTGCACCATCTGTTTTACCAAGGTATTCGATAAATTTCTCGCGATTCTCTTCGGTAATCCCCGGAAACATGAGCTCAGTTACTTTATCCGGATCTGCCTTATATGGATCATTTATATAAACTCCGTAATAATGCAGCGTTCCATTTGTGCCCAGATAATGAATCATATCCTCAGTTATACCCTCACTTTCGGATATAAGCTCAGATACATCTATCTCTTCACGATAGGCAATGATATTAATTAAATCCGCATTGCTGACATTAGGATCATCTCCATCTTTTAATGACAGCTTACCATACGCAAATTCCATTTGTGTAAAGCCTAGGAAAACTAAGTCATCTTCTACTTCTTTTAAACTGTCCGGTAAGGTCATTTTAAAACCAAATGTAGGTGCTTCAATAACTCCGTCTTTAGGATCAATCGCAAACGGTCCGATATTGCTGCTACCATCATCTGTTTTTTCTGAAGTATCTTCACTGTTGTTTCCCCCCGACTGTGAGTTGGAACATCCACTCAATATCATTGATAGAGCTACAAACAATGTGACCAAAAACTTTTTCATAGATTCTTTCTCCTTATTGATCTATAAAATCAAATTAGGTTTGATACAAAAATAAAGACCCAAGGCATTGTGATGTATGGATTACATCACAATGGAATACTCCTTTCCTGTAAAGCTTAAATGGAATAGTTTGTTGTATTCTGGGTCTTTATATAAATGAATTACTTACATCAAATTAACCGCCGTAAACATGAATACGGTTGATTGCTCTTGCCAATGCAAGCTCTGCACGACGCATATTCGTATCGGAATCCTTCTTTTCAAGACGCTGTCTTGCTCTTTCATATGCCTTGCGGGCACGGTCGATATCGATATCACCTTTACCTTCAATCGCATCGGTTAAGATTAAGGCATCGTTATCCGCAAAACGGAAGAAACCATCTGCAACGGCATAATCTTTTACGGTACCATCCGGTAAAGTTACTACCAGAGCACTTGGTACAATCGCTGCAATTAAAGGCATATGGTTAGGAAGAATAGTTAATTCTCCCTCAATCGTTTTCAAATGGATGCTGGCTGCATCCCATGATTTATACGGTCCTCTTGGAGTTACAGATTTAAATGTGATCATGCGTCCTCACCGGCTATCTGTTTGGCCTTGGCAGCTGCATCTTCGATGGTTCCGACCATCATGAAGGCCTGCTCAGGAAGGTCGTCATATTCACCGGCTAACAGCTTTTCAAAGCTGCGAATCGTATCTTCTAAAGGAACATATTTTCCCGGAATGCTGGAGAAGACTTCCGCAACATTAAATGGCTGTGATAAGAAGTTACGAACACGTCTTGCACGGTTTACAACCTTTTTGTCTTCTTCACTTAATTCATCCATACCTAAGATGGCGATAATATCCTGCAATTCCTTATAGCGCTGTAAGATACTCTGTACACCACGGGCAACTTCATAATGACGCTCACCAACTACCAGCGGATCTAAGATACGTGAGCTGGATTCTAATGGATCCACGGCCGGATAAATACCTAATGCGGCAATATCACGGTCAAGTACGGTCTTAGCATCCAAATGTGTAAATGCGGTAGCCGGAGCCGGGTCAGTCAAGTCATCGGCCGGCACATAAATTGCCTGTACCGATGTGATAGAACCTTCACGGGTAGATGTGATACGCTCCTGAAGCTGTCCCATTTCGGTAGCTAATGTTGGCTGATAACCAACGGCTGAAGGAACACGTCCTAACAGTGCGGATACTTCAGATCCGGCCTGGGTGAAACGGAAGATGTTGTCGATAAACAACAATACGTCCTGATGTTCTGTATCACGGAAGTATTCTGCCATTGTAAGACCCGTTAAACCAACACGCATCCTGGCACCCGGTGATTCGTTCATCTGTCCGTAAACTAGAACGGTTTTATCGAGTACGCCGGAGTCCTTCATTTCGTGGTACATATCATTACCTTCACGAGTACGTTCTCCAACGCCTACTACTACAGACTTACCACCATGCTCCTTGGCAATGTTGTGGATGAGTTCCTGGATCAATACGGTTTTACCTACACCGGCACCACCGAAAAGACCGATCTTACCACCTTTAACATAAGGACATAACAGGTCAATAACCTTAATACCTGTTTCCAAAGGAACACTTTCCGTACTCTGTTCATCAAAAGCAGGAGCAGCACGATGAATCGGCATCGTCTGTACACCTTCAATCGGTCCTAAGCCATCAATCGGACGGCCTAAAACGTTAAACATACGACCTAAAATTTCATTTCCAACCGGAGCTTGAATCGGCTTACCGGTATCAATGGCTGCCATACCGCGAACCAGACCGTCTGTACTTCCCATGGCGATGCAGCGAACGCGGTCAGAACCGATACCCTGTGCTACTTCAACAATCAGACTATCCTGTCCCGGACGTTCAATTTCAATGGCCGTCAACAAATCAGGAAGTTTATCCTGATCAAATACAATATCTACTACAGGTCCGATAACCTGTGCAATTTTTCCAATATTTTGACTCATTTCTTACCTCCTTAAGCAAGTGCATTGGCACCGCCGACGATTTCGGTGATTTCCTGTGTAATAGCAGCCTGACGAGCCTGGTTGAACTGGAATTCCAAATCTCTTTGCAGTTCATCGGCATTATCAGTAGCGGATTCCATCGCCATTCTTCGAGAAGCCTGTTCACTGGTCTTTGACTCTAAATAACGAGAATAAATCAATGATTTAGAAACCATTGGGACCACTACGGACATCATTTTATCTTCAGACGGTTCGAAAATCGTTTGCGCATGTATTCCTTTATGTTCTTCCCTTTCATCCGGATGAATCGGGAGAATTGTCTCCATAGTAGGAACAAATGTCAGGGTGTTTTTGAAATGCGTATACAATACTTTAATGGAGGAAATCTCTTTCTTTTCAAAAAGATCTAAAGCTTCCTGCATCTTTTCAGAAAGTGCTTCATAAGAAATATCTTCATGTAAATCCGGAAGTTCATCCTCAATCGTATATTGACCCTTACGGGCACGAAGCCAGTTTACACCCCGTATACCGACCATAACTATTCTATCATCCGGCTTGATATCGGATTGGACCATACGATAGACATTGGCATTATATGCACCACATAATCCCATATCACTGGTAATCACAAAAACATAAGCCGGTTTCCCTTCGTTTTCCTGCAAATAGATATTTGATGTACTGGACTCTTCCAATACGGCTGTTAATAATCTTTGCAAGGATTCGGAATAAGGGCGGTTGTTCTCCATTGCGTTTTTTTGTTTCGTCAGCTTAGAACTGGCAACCAGCTGCATTGCCCGGGTAATCTTTTTCGTTGAGTTAACGGAAGCAATACGCGCCTGTATAGCCTGTCGAGACTGAGCCATAATTAATTACCTGCCGCAAAGAAAGATTTGGACCAGGCTTCAATAGCCGTTTTCATCTGTGCTTCCAGTTCATCGTCCAGTACTTTCTTTGATTCAATCTGGTCAAAAATATATGGATACTCACGGTGAACAAAATCTAACATTCCTTTTTCAAATTCCTGTACCTTATCCACATCAACAGGTTTGAGGTATTTATTCTTTGCAGCATACAAAGATAATACCTGTTCGCCAACTGACATCGGTGAATATTGCTTCTGAATCAAAAGCTGGGTTAAGCGTGCACCGTGATCCAAAACTTCTTTTGTGGAAGCATCCAGATCGGAACCGAATTTTGAGAAAGCTTCCATTTCACGGTATTGCGCCAGTTCCAGTTTTAATGAACCGGAAACCTGTTTCATCGCTTTGATCTGGGCAGCAGAACCTACACGGGATACAGACAAGCCGGAGTCAACGGAAGGACGAATACCGGCATTAAACATGTCATTCTTTAAGAAAATCTGACCATCTGTAATCGAAATAACATTGGTCGGAATATATGCGGAGATGTCGCCGGCCTGGGTTTCAATGATCGGAAGAGCAGTTAAAGAACCACCGTTTCCATAGTTTTCATTCAAGCGGGCTGCACGCTCCAGTAATCTGGAATGCAGATAGAATACATCACCTGGATATGCTTCACGTCCAGGAGGACGTCTTAACAGCAGGGACATAGTACGATATGCCACCGCATGCTTGGACAGGTCATCATAAACAATTAATACATCCTGTCCTTGTTCCATCCATTCTTCACCAATTGCGCATCCGGCATATGGTGCAAGATATTGTAACGGAGCCGGTTCACTTGCGGTTGAAACAACGATGGTCGTATATTTCATCGCATCGTGCTGTTTCAATTTTTCTACAATCTGGGCAACCGTACTTGCTTTCTGTCCGATTGCGACATAAATACATTTAACGTTTGTATCTTTTTGATTGATGATCGTATCAATTGCGATTGCGGTCTTACCGGTCTGTCTGTCACCGATGATCAACTCACGCTGACCACGTCCAACCGGAATCATAGAATCGATGATCTTCAACCCTGTCTGTAAAGGAACGGATACACTCTTACGGGTCATAACACCCGGAGCAACACGTTCAACAGGACGGGTACGGTCTGTTTCAATCGGAGCTCCGCCGTCAATTGCCTGTCCTAAGGAATTGACTACACGTCCGATCAATGCATCTCCTACCGGAACCTCTACGATATGTCCGGTACGCTTTACTAAGTCACCTTCTTTGATATCATAATTATCGCCCATCAAAACGACACCTACATGATCATCTTCAAGGTTCATAACCATACCGTAGACATCATGTGGGAATATCAAAAGCTCACTCATCATCGCATTGCGTAAACCGTATACTGTAGAAATACCATCACCGATACTAAGTACTGTTCCGCTCTCATTCATTTCGATATCTTGATCGATATTTTCAATTTGAGCTTTAATCAGTTTACTGATCTCAGCGGGATTTAAACTCATAGTATCACCTGCAATTCTAACCTTTCAGTTTTTCTTTCATAGTGTTCAGCCGAGACAGAGCTGTATTATCCAAAATAAACTGCCCGGTCTGAACCCGAAGTCCGGCTATTAAAGAAGGATCTTCCTTAATATCCAGTTCTACTTTTTTATTCATCTTCTTCTCCAACATTGCCTTTAGATCAGCTTTCTGCTGTTCTGAAAGCGAAGAAGCGGAAGTTACTTTTACAACTTCAATATTCTTGGCCTGCCGCCAAATAGAAACATATCCTTCATAAATTTCAGGAATATGTGCAATGACATTGTGTTCCGTCAAAATGCACAGATATCGATAAACGATATCGTCTACTTTTCCACTGAACAATTCTGTAAGCCACTGTCTTTTTTGGACACGAGTCACCTTCGGATGCGCCAGTGCCTTGACAAAGTCGGCATTTTCACTCCATATTCCGGCAAGTTCCTTCATGTCTTGTTCATATTCTTCAATTTTATTTCGGTCATTTGCCAGATCATAGAGTGCCTGGCTGTAAGGCAAATACGCTTCTACCATTGACTCTCGCCTGCCTGTTCAATAAAGTCATCCACGAATTTTTTCTGTGTGGCTTCATCCATCTCTTTTTGAACAATCTTTTTCGCAGCCGCAATTGCGACATCGCTGATTGCGTTGCGCATATCTTTTTCAGCTGCCAGACGTTCACGCTCAATCTCTTCAGCTGCTTTCTCCCGGATTCTTGAAGCTTCATTTTCTGCTGATTCAAGAATCTGCTTCTTTTCCGCACCGGCTTGAGCGCGTGCATTTTCCAGAATTTCATGCGCTTCTTTACCGACATTCTTCAGTTTTTCATCATATTGTTCTTTTTCTGCCGCAGCCTGGTCGCGCAGCTCATGAGAAAAGTCAATATTTTCCTGAATCATATTCTGACGGTTTTCCATAAACGCAAGAATCTTATCCCAGAAAAATTTCTTTGCGATCAACACAATAAGGAGAGTGGATATCAGCACCAAGACAACATCTGTTAACGAAATTCGCAGATAGTTATCAATATTAAATCCATCCATAGGTTATAAACCTCTAAAGTTTAGCCTTTTACGAAGATTAACAGAATCGCAATTACCAGAGCGTAAATACCTGTTGTTTCTGCAAGCGCAATACCAAGAACCATGATAGATTGAATTTTACCGGATGCGTCCGGATTTCTGCCGACTGCTTCCGCACCGCGGCTAGCCGCAATACCCTGACCGATACCAGGACCTAAACCAGCGATCATCGCAATACCGGCACCTAAGCATGCCATACCTCTTACAAAAAATTCATTAAATTCCATTTTAGCTTCCTCCTTTTCTTTAAGCCTCTGTCTTCGATACCTGTTCACCTAAGAAATAAGATGAAAGAGTAAAGAAGATATATGTCTGAATTACACCGGAAAAAATATCAAAATACGTGTGCAGAAACGGAGTAATCAACAAACCGATATACCCTATTGGTGCAAGCATTTTAATTAATGTATATACAAGCATCGTAATGATGCTTCCGGCCAGAATGTTACCAAACAAACGCATTGTGAGTGAAATCGGCGTTGCCAATTCGCCGATAATGTTGAGCGGTGTTAAAAACCACATTGGCTCTGTCATCTCTTTTAAGCGAGCCATAACACCGGCTTTTTTCATACCATTACCCTGAATCAGTATCCACATCAAAATAGCTAATGTAGCGTTGAAACTGATATTTGATGTTGGATTCTGCAGTCCAACTAAACCTATCAGATTGGAAACGCACATCATCAACATTAATGTACCGAAAAGGGGAATGTAATGTTTTGTAGTTTCTCTCAAATTTCCTTTGATGACGTAAAGTACCAGATTTACGATTTCTTCACAAATATAAACAATTCCCTTAGGAGCTGTTGTAGGGTCTGCCTTTTCAATCTTTTTACCGGCCCAGATAAAGAATATGGCAAATAAAACACATAATATCAGCCAGACCAGAATGGATTGATGAATGACCAATGTGAAGGAGCCGAAATGCAATACTAACGCACTAACTTCCGTCATGCATATCCTCTCTTTCTAAATAAGCGTACACAAACAATGATACTTTGTGTGCCATAAATCCTGCTAACATGGCCAATACCGGCACATGTAGAAATGCAGCAACCGCAAATATCAAGGTATATAAACCATAACGTTCCAGATATCCCTGTCTTCCCTGTTTTTCGCTATGTTCGGGGTCCGTATCTAAAGATACAGCCATCGATTGGATCATTCTAAATCCTATTAACCCGGTACCTGCTCCAATCCAGATACCAATCACGACATATAGCCAATTTGAAGAAAACAGAAAACCTGCAATCACAGAAATAATCAGTGTTAATATCAGGGTTATGTTTGTTACCCTTTTGTTTAAATACCGTAAATCATTCATCGGCTTCATCCTTCTTTGCCATCAAAAGCTTAAAGCTTCCAAAGAGGCTGTAAGCTAATCCGATAAATATAAAAACCGGAGTTGTTCCCAGATAATTATCTATCTTATATCCGATATATACAAAGATCAGAATGGTGACAAGAAAGACGCCTGAAAATGCAATCATGTGCCGCATCAGTCAGTTCCGAAAATACGATCTCCGGCATCCCCTAAACCTGGGAGAATATATCCAACTTCATTTAGACACTTGTCCAAAACACCCAGATAAATATCTACATCCGGATATTCTTTTTCGATTTTTGCAACACCTTCCGGCGCACCAACAAGGCACATTAAGCGGATATTGTTTACTCCTTGATTTTTCACCATTTCAATAGCAGAAGCAGCAGAACCTCCGGTCGCCAGCATCGGATCCACAATCACAACAAAAGCATCCGCAATATTTTTCGGATATCGTTCCAAATATGTGTGCGGCTCCAAAGTTGTTTCATCACGGTACATACCGATATGAGCAATCTTTGCCTCCGGCAGGATATTCGTGATACCTTCTACCAGTCCTAAGCCGGCCCGTAAAATCGGAACTACAACGATATCTTTGGCAAATCGATATCCTGTAGTCGGAGCCAGCGGAGTTTCGATATCCACTTCGGATAACGGTACATCCTTAAAGACTTCAAAAGCCATCAGCGATCCTACTTCATTCACAAGCCGACGGAAATCCGGACTTTGGGTTTCCTTTTTCCGCATATTTGTGATCTTCTGAGAAATCAGCGGATGATCAATAATTTTAAGCATTTTTTAATCACCTCAATCAGTCAAATTTTACCATGAATAGCACTAAAAAACAAAATAAACACGTCCGGGATAGTGTAAAATAGTTACTATTCACCGATAAATAAAAAAGAGCCTTAGCTTAAAACTCGTGCCAAGTAAGCTAAGGCATTTTCATTTCTGAGATTGGCGGTCTGTAAAAGAGTCAGTATGTCTGTATAGGCTGCCGCACTATCTTCTGATACAAACTGACCGGATATCTTCTTCTTGGTTTTAACCACCCGGCATTGCCTTTCAGCGGCATTATTTGTATAAGGCACGCTAAAATCAGTTATAAATCTCAGATGGTCGTCTTTAAACTTGATCATTCTCCTGAATGTCGCAACATAATCTGGTTCATATTTCTTGCTGCATCCACTGTTCTTCTCATAGTATTCAGCAAGCCCTCGTTTAGCGATTTCAAGATATTTTGTCTCGAATTCTATTATTTCCTGCTCGTCCATCCTTTCTTCGCCCGCCTCTATCAGCTCGTTCTTTCTTCTCAGCATCTTGTGCAGGAGTTCAAGCA
>JAGAWH010000043.1 GCA_017941505.1 Faecalicoccus sp.
AATCCTTAATTTAAAGCGGAAAATTTTAATGGGAGGGGTACCCCTCCCATTAAAATTCAATACTATTCAGCTTCTATATGTCTACATAGAAATACTTACACAATTATCTTGACAAAGCCAAAATGGCTTACATATCGTCCGTTTTCCATTTTTCTTAACATAATTATTTTCTCAACATAAAGAAAAAAAGAAGACTAATTTCTTAGTCTTCTAATAATTTAACGATATCCGAGTAATAAGTATAACGGTCATCGACAACTCCCAGAGCTTCCTGGGCAATGGCGCGTGATTTTTCACGGTCTACATCCGCATATACTTTCGCAAAGCGATAGTAGATGTAATCCTTCAACTGGTTCTCACGAAGGATATAGCTGTAGTTAGAATCACCTAAACGATAATCACCATGAACAATATACAGATCGGCAACATCCATCTGTGCACGGTTTTCATTAGATTCATATAAATCAGTAAACTGTGATAATACGGCATAGATGAAGTTTTCATAATATTTCACATCGTCATATTGCCAGTTCTTTAAAACAACTAAGGCAACATCCATGAACTTGTTTACAAATTCAGTAGGATCCACTTTCAATAATGACTTCATTTCAGCCATTGTATGAATATCTTTTCTTTGAGCAATCATAAGTACACGCTTGATAATTTCAAATTGTGCCTTATACTCATCGTTATTTTCAACAGCGTCATCTTTGATTTCATAAGCTACATGTGCCTTGATATCCCTGGCAAGATCCGCAAAATCGCTGGCCTTAATATCCATCGTATCGGCAATCTTCTTAACAAGAACTTCAACTAAATCTGCATCATAACCATCTTCATCAAAAGTATGTTTTGAAACTTCAGCTTCATTGTCCTTAACAATTTTTGCAGCTACTTTTTTCAAATCTGAGTTATCCAATAGTAATGATGCATATTGATCATAACCCATGTTAATACCCATTGCGCGTGCCATATCAATACATGTATCTAAAGAGAACTGGTTATACTGATTAATCTTCTGGTCATCAACCTTCTTAGCTGTTGACTTTTTCGGTGCCGCTTTCTTCGCAGCCGGCTTTTTAGCAGTCGTCTTTTTTACTGTTTTTTCCTCTGTTTTAGCGCTTTCTTCTTTAATCACTTTTTTAGCAGGCATAATACTCAAAGCCCTCCTTAAACAAGTTAGATTATATCACTTATTTTATTTTTTTCATATCTTAGACCAATAAAAATCAATATTTTTCATTTTTTTTGCGATTTCACACAAAATCTAATTGTTTTAACACACAATTCGAGAATATAATACTATTCGAAATCATGAAAAGGGGGTTTTTATGCCAAATAATCAAACACCACCGGAATTTAAAGCACGGAAGAAAAAAAGTCGTGTCGGTGCTTTAATCGCAGGTGCACTTGCGACAATCCTTTTATCAGGAGCCATTGGTTATGGCTGTGCTAAATTTGCGATCAATCAGTCCATTTCCACTTCCAATGGAAATGGTGTAACCATCGTCCAGCAGACCGGTAACGCATCCGGCAGTGCGACAACTGTTGAAGATGTCAGCGATGTAGCCGCAAAATGCGGACCATCTGTTGTAGAAATCATCGTTGAAAAAACACAGAACGATCAATGGTTCGGTCAATATACAGCAGCCGGTGCCGGCTCAGGAGTGATCATCAGCGAGGATGGATACATCGTCACCAATAACCACGTTATTGCCGATGCGACCTCCATCGTTGTAAGAACGACAGAAGGAACAGAATATGCTGCCAATCTTGTCGGAACCGATGTTGATTCCGATATTGCGGTAATCAAAATTGATGCGAAAAACTTAACCGCAGCAGCCTTCGGTGATTCCGATTCCTTAAAGGTAGGAAATCCTGCCATTGTAATCGGAAACCCATTAGGTATGTTAGGTGGTACAGTTACAACCGGAATTATTTCTTCTTTAGACCGTCAGCTTACCATTGACGGTGTAACGATGACACTACTTCAAACCGATGCTGCCATTAACCCGGGTAACTCCGGAGGAGGCTTATTTGACACCAACGGAAATCTGATTGGAATTGTGAACGCCAAGACCAGCCAGGAAGGTATTGAAGGCTTAGGTTTTGCGATTCCGATCAACAGCGCTATTGATATCATCAATGAATTAATGACCAATGGTGAAGTAACAACACGTCCGGCATTAAATGTATCGCTTTACGATCATAACGCTTCCAGCTACTACATGAGCTCTAAAGAAGAGGCCGGTGTATACATCGTTCAGATTGTACCGGGTGGAGCAGCGGATGAAGCCGGCTTACAGACAAACGACCGCATTATCTCCGTAGATGGCACTAAGGTCATGACAGCTTCCGAAGTCAAGGCAGTCCTTTATAAACATAAAGTTGGCGACACCATTGAAATCGTCGTTGTTCGAGATGGCGAAGAAAAGAGCTTCCAAGTTACTCTGCATTCGCAATCGCAATAAAAAACAGGTTTATTCAACCTGTTTCCAATCTTCGATACGAATGATTTTATTAAAGAGGCAGACAGCAGGTCTGCCTTTTTTAGCGTAGTGGACTTCATCTTCATGATAATGTCCATGAAACCAAACCTTATAATCCAGTTTATTATTTACTTCTTCCAAAAAAGAATGAATATCTACATATCCTTCACCATAGGGTTCCATTTTCCATTCATAGCGGTCGGTAAAATGAGAAGACCCATAAATATCATGCGTTATGACATAATCAACTTTCCAATCTGCAGCTTCCAGAACGTTTTTGGCATGACTTACTTCCTCGATGGTAGGAAGCTCATCCTTCCACCAGGAGCGATGCTCTGTTCGATATTGATAGTCATGCGAGAAGCCTCCGCCAAATACGAAAATTTTCTGACCATCAATGGAAAAGATTTCACCGCGCATCAAATGATAAATATTCTCGCGAATGCGGTGTACCTTTCCCCCATGCCATGTTTCGATTGGATATGTATTTAACTCATCAAAATTTTCATGATTTCCATCAATAAACAAAGTTGTCCACGGTAAGGAATTGATCCATTTCAACCAGAACCTGTCCCCGTCGGCCGCATCCCAAATACATCCAAAATCACCGGCTATGATGACATAATCATCCCGTGTGAGATTTCTTCCTTCCACAAATTCATCCGGATTGATCGTATGGATATCCAGTTCTCTATGCGTATCACCGGTTATATAAATCATATTTTCAACACCTCTCAAAAAAGGAAAAACCTGATTGCTCAGGCTTTATTCAACACCGATGATAAATGAATAAACCGGTTGTTTTCCTTCGTGAATTTCTACTTCTGCATCACTGTTATCTTCAATATAAGCGGCAAGCTCTTCTGCCTGTTCCTTGGTTGCGTCTACACCATAAATCAGTGTAACGAGTTCGGAATCCTCATCTAACATGGTATCTAACAATTTTCTTGTTGTATCCATGCAGTCAGGTAACGATACGGAAATGCCTTTTCCGAAAATACCCATGTATTCGCCCTTCTTGATTTCCAAACCTTCATAGGTTGTATCCTTGATGGCATAGGTAACTTCACCGGATTTTACATTGGCAATCGCATCTTCCATTTCGGAAAGGTTTTCATCAATATCCTCATCCGGATTGAACATTACACAGGCTGAAAGTCCCTGTGGAATCGTCTTTGTCGGTAAGATATGGATATCTCTATCCTCTACTACCTGAGCTGCCTGTTGGGCTGCAAGGATGATATTGGAGTTATTTGGAAGAATGATGATATGATCTGCATTCATCTGTTCGATGGCACCCACAAAATCTTCCGTACTTGGGTTCATCGTCTGACCGCCGCTGATTACCTTGTCTGCTCTTAATTCATAGAACATGTTGGTAATACCTTCACCCGGAGCCACGGTAATAATACCGTATTTTTTATGCTCAGCGGAAGCCGGACGGATATTTGAAGAGTTTCCTGCTTTGGCAATAGCTGATAAATTCTGTGCTTCTTTCGGTCCATCTAATGGCTGTGCACCGGAATGTACAGCTGCACTTTCATGGAATTTTTCCGCTTCGGCAACCATGATCACATCATGCTGCTCCTGCATATTTTCAATTTTTAATTTCGCAAAACGACCCTGACGTTTGGCCATCTTGATAGCTGTCTGAGGCTCAAGGGTATGTACATGAACCTTAACTAAATCTTCATCCTGTACGCATACGATCGAATTACCGATTGTGGCAAGTTCATCACGGAATTGAACTTCTGAGAAGTTACGCATACCGCGCTCACTTAAACGCAGAATAAACTCAGTACAGAAACCGTATTCGCTTTCTCCGTTATCGATCTTAGCCTGTGCCATTTCGCCGGCTTCTAAAGTTTCAGAGCGCTCAATCGGCTCACCTTTAAGAGCAGCTAAGAAGCCTTCCAAAATGACACATAAACCCTTTCCGCCGCTGTCGACTACGCCAACTTCTGCAAGTACCGGTAAAAGTTCCGGTGTACGCATAAGGGATTCATTGGCCTCATCCACCATTTTCTGCATAACAAGTACGCAATCCGTAATTTCCTCAGTAACGGTATATGCATAAGTATAATCCGCAGCTTCGCGGACAACCGTTAAAATCGTTCCTTCGACCGGACGCATTACGGCGCGATAAGCTACACGGGAACCGTTTACCAATGCGTTTGCTAACTGCATCGCATCGAGTGTATCCTCATCTTTTACAGATTGATAAAAACCTCTAAAAATCTGCGATGTGATAACACCGGAGTTACCGCGGGCTCCCATCAATAAGCCGCGGGATAATACTTTGGCAACCTTTCCAACAGAGTTTTCATTGCACTCTAAAGCAGATTTAACACCATTGGTAAAAGTTAAATTCATATTTGTACCCGTATCACCATCCGGTACCGGGAAAACATTCAACGCATCCACCTGTGCGGCATGATTAGCCAGGTTATTCATACCTGAGCTGATCATCTGTTTAAATAACTGTACATCGATCGTTTCTACCATATAATTCTCCCTTTACTACTTTTCCGGACGAACGCCCTGAACATAGATATTTACGGAGCGACATTTTACTTCCAGAGATTTTTCTACAACATATTTAACGCGCTTCTGTGCTTCTTTGACAACTTCACTTAATTTAATACCCTGCAGGGCAATAATATATAAATCTAAGATGATTCCATCTTCGGATTGATTTACAACTACACCGCGGGAATAGTTATCTTTTTTTAATAACTCAGCCCATCCATCACGTACTGTCTTCTGAGAGGACATACCAATGACGCCATAACACTCTGTGATTGCGCCGCCTGCTAAGCTGGATATCGCTTCCAGCGAAATGGAAATACTTCCGAATTCTGTGGATTTATTAATCGACATAACAATTCCTCCTGATTTATTTCGATTATACATGAATTATTTTTTCAATACAAATTGTACGATTGCACATACTACTCTCTTTAATACGATTAACTGCCTGCTTCTACAAAATTACCATACTCATCCCAGACATAAATGGTTCCGTAGTCATCCATATACTGCCCGGTGTTTGGATTATACTGCATGCCCATATCCTCATCGTAGACCCATTCGCTTTCTGCCTGCGGCTCTTCTTGCGGCACTTCTTCTTGTGGCTGTTCTTGAGGTTCAGCTTCTTCTTCCGGCTGTTCTTCCGACTGCTCTTCCGGTTGGTCCTGGGCTTCTTGTTCAGCCTGCTGGGCAGCGGCCTGTTCAGCCTTGGCATCGGCAGCTGATACGATTTCAGAACAATCTACTTTCATAATCGTTGAGTTATTGGCATCGAGTAAAAGACATACCGATTGACCGGATAACTGCGTTAACATCGCCTGATATTTGGCAATCATCACAACATCATTCAGACTGGTATAGATGGTATTTCCATCCTGCATGGTCATACGGATCATGTTGTCATCATAGGTCGATTGAAAAGGTACCATTTCGGCAATTTTTTCAATCACTTCTTTTGTCAGCTGTTCACTGTTTTTCTTAAAGACATCCGCAATAGCTTTCAGCTGTTTCTTATTAAAGCCATTAAGAAGCGGATAGTGGATAATGCTCTTTAAATACTGTTCTTCAACGGGAATCTTCTCATTATCGATTGTGAGAAGATAGTTCTGGTTTTCTTCCACAAAATATCCGATTACCGTTTTTTCGGTGATTTTTAATGTGATCTTACCACCGACTTTGGATACCTCAGCACTTTCAATTAACGGTTCTTTTTCCAGTTTGTTTCGGATTGAGAAGCTCGGTGTCAAAAACATGCGTGTATCCATATCCAAACCGGCAATCGAATAAATTTCCTGGTCGGTATAATAATAATTACCTGTACATGCCAATACCTTTACTTTGGAATCGGGGGAAAGATAATAAACAAATAAACTTCCTAAAATCAATCCGATAAGAGCATAGATGTAGCACATACGAAGATTGAAGTAATCACGACGCTTCGTTCTTTTCTTTGGAGTAGAAGGCTGACCGGCCGCCTGTTTGCGCATTCGAGACAGGCGCTTACGTAATTGTAGCCCCTTTCTTCTCGATGACTTCATGGACTACCACACCAATCTTTCCACTTCTGTAATCAATTCGATGTTGTAATGTTTCTTAGCTAATTCCTGGATTAATTCAATCAATTCTATAACATCTTTCGCTTTGGCATTCCCTGTTTCATTGACAATAAAATTACAGTGTTTTTCCGAAATCTTAGCACCGCCGATCTGCTTGCCCCTTAGGCCTAATTCTTCAATCAAGCGCCATGCAGGAACGATATCCGGGTTGCGGAACACGCTGCCGGCACACGGCATATCAAGAGGCTGGGCTGACATACGCCTATGGCGTCTGGAATCCATTAAAGTACGAATTTCCATCTGGTCACCTTTTTGAAGACGGAAACAGCCGGCAAGAATGATCCAATCCCGATGGGATTGAAAAATCGAATGACGGTAATCATAATCGAGTTCTGATTTTTCAAACCATTCGATCTTGCCATCAATCAAAACGTAAACAGACTCTAAGATATTCGAAAGATTGGATTTATAGGCTCCGGCATTCATAAAAAGGCCGCCGCCAATAGAACCGGGAATACCAGAGGCAAATTCTAATCCCGAAAAGGAACGTTTCATTGCCTCAACTGACAGATTTATAATAGAACAGCCTGCCTGCGCAATCAGACGGCCGTCTTCTTCAAAATAAAAACGATTTAACGTTTTATCCAGATTGATAATGGCACCATTGAAATCTTCGTCCGAGCATAAGATATTGGAACCTCTTCCCAAAACATGGTAAGGAACTTCATTCTCTTTTAAGATTTCCAGAATGCGGACAAGCGCCACTTCGTTTTCCGGATAGATATAATACGCAACACTCCCCCCAATATGGTATGTTGTGTGTTTTTTCATGGATTCGTTTGTTAAGACGGTCCCGTAAACCGCCAATTGTTCTTCCAAACGCATACTATTTCCCCCCGTTAACAAGACCTTCACAAAGCTCTATAATGTCATATGCAGCATTTGGTTTACCCAGCTTTTTAGCGTTGTTGGAGACAATCTCCATCCGTGCAGGATTGGCAAAAAGCGCAAGGATAGCCTTCTGCAGACTTTGGGCATTCAGGTCTTTTTCTTCGATCATTAATGCGGCATCCTGATCAACCAGAACGCTGGCATTGTAGAACTGATGGTTGTTGGCAACATATGGACTTGGAATCAAAATTGATGGAATTCCTAAGGAAGTTACCTCAGCCAGAGTTGTTGCCCCTGCCCGGCAGATCATACCATCAATATGTCCGTAAATACGCATGCTGTCCACATAACCAACTACATGAATATTTTCTTCATCATCAAATAGATGAATATCGTCTAAATTATCCTTCCCGCAGACATATAAAAACTGCAGTCCGAAATCCACCCCTTTTAACGCATCCTTCATCAATTGATTGACACTGCTGGAACCAAGCGAGCCCATCATGATCAAAATAGTCCGCTTATTTAGATCCAGTCCCATGGAAGTAAAATATTCCTCATCAAAAACAGCCTCTTTTACAAGCGTTGCCCGGGGATTTCCCAGAAGCGATACTTTATCAGCCGGGAAAGTTTCAGTGCATTTTTCATAACATGTAACAATCGCACTCACCCTGTTCATAACCAGATGATTGGCCTTGCCGACAATGGAATTCTGTTCATGAATAACCGTAGGAATCCCCATTCTACTGGCCGTTAAAATCACCGGTGCACTTACATATCCACCAAATCCAATCGCCACATCCGGCTGGAATTCTTCTAAATACTGACGTGCTTTTTTTAACGCTAAAAGCATCTGACCTACAGCTCTTCCCTTTCTAAGGACAGAACCCACGAGTCCAGATGTATGCAGAGGCTTAAATTCATAACCGCAGGAAGGCACTAACTGTGCCTCCATACGATCATCGTTGCCGATAAAAATAATTTCATTAGAAGGATCTTTCTGCATAAATTTATCCGCCAAGGCGATGGCAGGATAAATATGCCCTCCCGTTCCTCCTGTCACAATACATATTTTCATAACCTAAAAAAAAGTATAACACAAACCTTAAAAAGGTTAAATCTTAATCAACAATGTTAACCGGGCCGAGCATAGGCTGCAGTTTTCCGGTCAATACAAAACGGTGGTCACTGTTAAAACCATAATCCAAATCGCAGGTAGAAATGGTCACAAAACGTCCCTCACTTAAATCCACATTCCCTGCATAGGTGGTCTGCGCCATCATATCTGCCATCGTCTGGTCTCTAAAATCACCAAAGCTGGTGGTATAGAAGGCAGATCCATCCAGTGTAGCCGCAAAGAAGGCAACCTGGCATTCATAATTCTGCTCCGGTGTTAATAAATAGAACGTTTGATGGGTATCAAAGAAATTTTTGTCCAGATAATTTCTTAGATCCGTACACATTCCGCCTCCTTCTACGGAATGACCGTAGATGATCGAGTTATCATCCGCAAAACCGGGATTGGCCGCATAATCAAGGAAGAAAGCACCCATTTCGTTATATTCACCGGAAATCGTGTGATTTAAATAGAATGAGTTATTATCCCCCTGTACAACAGGATAGGATACATTGCATCCCGGGATATAGAGCCATGCCACAATATCCGGACTCTGTGCCTGTAAGGCTGCCCAATCCGGTTCCAGGGTTTTACTCTCCGTAACTACATTCTGTGATAGAATTTCAACTTCTTTCTCAACTGCCTGCTTTGTAGAGTAAATTTGCCACAGGTTATAGGCACTGTAGGCAAATACACCGATACATACGGCAAGCAGGATTCTATATATCCATTTTTTCATGTTTATAATATAAACTTATCCTCCTTAATTTACAACTCTTTGATTTTAAGTTCATTCATTCCTTTTATTTATTCACATTTTGAATTATATTTAAAGCATCAAAAGAAAGGTCTTTTTATGAATAAGCACTACCTTAAAATCATCATCATGGTTCTCAATGAACTATCCTTACAATATAATGACCGCATGGAACTGCAGGAAGCAACTATTGAAACGGCTTATATGAAAGATAATCACATCGTAGGGAATATATTGATTCAAGCCATGGATTTATTAACAGAGCTTGAAGCATACGAATGGATCGACGATGTACTGGATTTCTTTCCTCCTGCTGTCATCTATTCCCACTCCGCATCCAACTCCCAGCTTGAAGCATTAGCTGCTTTTGAACTTGTCTGTCACAGTCATACCAACCGCAAGATCATCAAAGCCGGCTATTTACCGGGAGGTGCTGCCAGAGAAATTATGCGAAACTCTATCCTTCTCAAAGATAATATGATCAATCCTACATTAGAACCGTATTGCCGGCAGATTCTGGAAGAGATGGATAGAGATGAAATCATCTCCGATACGTTGGCAGTTATGTATACAAGAGAGCTCTATAAGGTGCAGCATATCGTAGAATATCGCAACGAAGATAAAGAACCGATTGCATTTCGCAATATGGACTTTATTATGAAAAACCTGCCGCATAAAGGAATTCCTGCCAACAGAGATACCGCCAAAAATCTGCAGTCCTACTACAAGGATACCCAGATGCATGAATTTGACCATCAATGCCCGATCTGCGGAGCAAATATCCCGGCCATGTTGATCGCATCCCATATTAAGCCATTCAGAGACTGTGCCCATATTTTTGAATGTGCCGATCATAATAACGGATTGTTATTATGCCGCAATCACGACTATCTTTTCGATCAGGGTTATTTTTCTCTTAATGAGGATGGAACACTGCTTTATTCCGAACCATTAAAAAAAATCGAGAACTTCAATTCCCGATTTAATCTGAAAGATAATTATGTTCTTCCCAAAGTATACCAAACAGAAAACCGCATGAAGTATCTGCAATATCATCGTGCAAATATTCTGAAAAAGTAAAAAGTCCCGAAAGGGACTTTCTATTTTTATAATCCTAATTTTGCGAGATCTTCAACATCACTGGAAGGAACACGCTGAATAGTCAGTTCAATTCCACGATCTTTCATTTTGCGGAAAATTTCTACATCGGCATCATCCACTGCAACCGAAGAGCCAACCTGGCGCTTTCCGGAATTCATTGCCATATTACCGATGTTCACTTTTGTGATCGGAACTCCGCCTTCAATTAATGTGAGGGCATCCTGTGGATTTTCTACGATGATAAAAATCTTCTGATCCGGGGAAGCTTTATCGATAATATCAATTGTCTTTTGAAGGCTGAAGAAACGGGTAGCTACTCCGCTTGGAGCTGCCATGTTCATAATTCCCTGTTTAAATGAATCCGCAGCCACTGCATCATTGGCAATTAATAATAAATTTGCTCCCAGACTTTTTGTCCATTGTGAGCCAATCTGACCATGCATCAAACGCTCGTCAATTCTTGTTAATAAAACGTTAGCCATAAAAGTAAAGATCTCCTTTCAATTTAAACCTATAACGTACTTCTTCTTACAACTATTATATTAGGAAACAACCTTTTTTTCTACCGAAATTTTACACAGAAAAAAAGGCTTTTCAAAATCGAAAAGCCTTCTTAAAATTCAAATAAAATTATTTAACTTCAGCCTGTCCGTAAGGGTTGCCTTCGTTGAAGTTACGGGCATTTTCCATAGTTACGGCAGCGATAGCCTGCAATGCTTCACGAGTGAAGAATGCCTGGTGGCTTGTTAAGATTAACTGTGGGAACATCATCAAACGTCCGGTGATTGCAGTCTGTAGAGGTTCGTCAGAACGGTCTGTATAAACGTTTGCATCTTCACCTTCATAAACGTCTAATGCAACAGCGTGGAATTTGCCGGCCTTTAATGCAGAAATCAAAGCTTCTGTATCAATTAAGCCACCACGTGCAGTGTTAACTAACATTACATCGTCTTTCATCTTAGCGATTGCGTCTGCATCGATGATATGATATGTTCCACCATCACCCATGATTAACGGAGCATGTAAAGAGATTAAGTCAGCCTTTGCGAACAATTCATCTTTTGTTACGTAAGCACTTAATAATCCTTCGTCGATTAATCTCTGGTTAGGGAATGCGTCCCAACCGATAACGGTCATGCCAAATCCTTTACAGATGGCTGCCATACACTGACCGATACGTCCTGTACCAACGATACCAGCAACTTTGTTGTGGAGGTCTACACCTAATAATCCACTTAATGCGAAGTTGTTGTCTTTTACTTTGAAGTAAGACTTGTGGATACGACGGTTAGCAGATGTAATGATTGTCATTGCATGTTCTGCAACTGCATATGGTGAGTAAGCAGGTACACGTAATACAGTGATTCCATATTCTTTTGCAGCCTGTAAATCAACGTTGTTGAATCCGGCGCAACGTAACAGAATTAAGCGAACGCCGCCATCGTGTAATACTTCAATTACATCTCTTCCGCATTCGTCATTTACGAAGATACATACTGCATCGAAACCTTTAGCTAAGCCTGCAGTTTCAATAGTAAGACGAGAGTTGAAATACTTAATGCTGGTGTTATAAGTTCCTTCACCACGTTCTTTAGCTAATTCGCTGAAGAAGATACGGTCGTAATCTTTTGTTCCGAAGAATGCAACTTTTAATACTTCAGTCTTCTTTGACTTCGGTGTCATTGTTTCAAATACAGATTTAATCTTTTCTGCACATGCTTCTTCATC
Source organism: Faecalicoccus sp. (assembly GCA_017941505.1). The sequence goes on from JAGAWH010000043.1 coordinate 12,169, forward strand.
TAAGCCGTCGCATGTAACTTCAACTGTCTGTCCCTTAGCTGCCTTAAGAGCTAAGATCTGAAGAACGTTATTACCTGCAGCTTCGATGCCATTGCATTTGAAAGTAGTCTGGCACTTGAATTCAACACAAGCCTGAGCTAATAAAGCAGCCGGGCGGGCATGAATTCCTAACGGATCAGTGATCACATAAGAAAAAGTTTTCATAATAGTTTTTTGCCTCCTTTAATAAAAACTACAATATGTGCAATACTTTTTTATGAGTATTCTCTTCTCATATAATACCAAAATATAGTGGTATTATCTATTAAAAAATCAGAAATACGGCGTTTTTTAAACGCTTTCATACTTAAATACCGTCTGTCGGAATATCCTGTACAATCGGCTGTAATTCAAACCGACGTACGGAATCCTTGGCTACTTCTACCGCCTGGGCTGCTAAGGCATGAACATCACCTGTCATAGCACGCTGGAAGTTAATTTCTAAGAGCATTCCCATATTGGTTCCGGCTACCACTTCTACATTTCCTTTTGGATATCCTAACTCTACACTGCTTTTAAACGGTGAGCCGCCGGCTAAATCGGCCATGATCAAAATCGCATCGCAATCTGCCAGATCATCCATTGCCTTGGTTAACTTTTTTTCTAAGATTTCCACCGAATCGCTCAGTTCAAAATCCACCGCTCTGAAATGTTCAGGAACGCCGCCGATCACATGTAATCCGGCTTCCATGCCGGTCGCAAAATGTCCGTGACCCGTAACAATTAAACCAATCATATTAAAGAGCCTCGATGATGTAGTTTGTCTTGAAGGTTTCACCCGGT
>JAGAWH010000044.1 GCA_017941505.1 Faecalicoccus sp.
ACATTTGGGTTTTTAGATAAAATCTCTATTTCTTCCTTTGAAAATCTCTTGTCCATAAAAATTTTTACAGCCACTAAAAAAGTACCCATATAGGGTACAGCTTACTTTCCAGAAGCTGTTCCTCCTATGGGTACTAGTTTATTCTGCTCCCCTGATTGTTTATTCTTCTTCGTCCGTCTTATCTTCGTCTTCTTCTTTTTTCTTTGAAGGAATGCGTCCATATACCTTGGCTAAGCCATAGATGCTTTTGGCAAGTTCCGGTGACAAGAAGTTTGGACGTAATCTCCATTGCCAGTTATTACCGGCTTCACCCGGTGTATTGATCCGTGCTTCTTTTCCCTTTACCAGATAGTCCTGCAGCGGAACGATACAGGTATCGGCAACCGAACGGTACGCTTCACGAATGAAGTCCCATACAAATGCCCCGTAATCGGTATTCTCTGAATGAATATAGCGGCGGACATAATCGCGGTCATGATCACTTGCCGTAGAGATCCAATCTAAGATGGTTGTGTTGTCATGGGTACCTGTATATACAACACAGTTTTGAATATGGCAATACGGCAGATAGAAGCTGGATTCTGTCGCATCAAACGCAAACTGCAGCACCTTCATGCCCGGATATCCGGCATCCTTAAGTAACTTACGGTTACGCTTGGTGCTGATACCTAAATCTTCGGCAATGCAGTTTAAATCACCTAATTTCTCTTTTACGGTATTGAAGAAATCCATACCCGGACCTAATCTTTTTACACCATCTAATGCGGTCTTAGCTTCATATGGAATTTCATAGTATCCATCAAAGCCATGGAAATGGTCAAAGCGAAGTACATCAAAGAACTCACAGTTTCTTTCCAAACGCTTGATCCACCAGTCATAATCGGTTGCCTTCTGCTCATCCCAATCATAAACCGGGTTACCCCAGAGCTGTCCGGTTTCAGAGAAGGCATCAGGAGGACATCCTGCCACTACTTCCGGCATTAAATCTTCATTGAATTTGAAAACTTCCGGATGTGCCCATGCATCAGCGCTGTCCATAGCCACATAGAACGGAATATCACCGATAATCTGAATTCCCTGCTTATTGGCATAAGCACGAAGCTTATTCCATTGAATATAGAACTCATACTGCTGGAACTGGTAAAATTCAATTAATTCTGCCAATTCATCTTTCATTTGGGCAATGGCTTCCGAATCTTTTTCCTTATATTCCTTATCCCAATCCAGCCAGCTGACATTATCAAAACGGCGTTTCATCGACATAAATAAGGCATAGTCTTCCAGCCAGAAGCTTTCTTTGGCAACAAATTCACGGAATTCCGGTGTATAGTTATAACCTCTTTCACGGAATCGGTCAAAGGCCATCTTCAATACCAGATAACGATGATTGTATTGTGCTCCATAATCGACACGCTCTACATCATCACCGAAGTTAAACTGATCCACCTGCCATCTTTCCAAAAGGCCTTCCTGAATCAACGCTTCCAAATCAATAAAATATGGATTGCCCGCAAAAGCGCTGAATGGCTGATAAGGAGAATCTCCAAATCCCGTTGGGCCGATCGGCAGTACCTGCCAATACGTTTGTCCGGCCTCTTTTAGAAAATCGACAAACTCGTACGCTTCTTTTGAGAAGCAGCCAATTCCATACCGTGAAGGTAAAGATGAAACCGGCATTAAAATACCACTTGTACGCATATTATTATTTCCTCTATTTCTCAACAATACTTAAAAGTATATAGATACCCTCTTTAAAAGTCAAACTGTGACAGACCTGCAATATGCATGAATGAATTCAAGATTCTTAAAATTTTTTAAGCTTCTTTTAAGGTTTGGAATGGATACTATGATTGGAACCGGAGTATTCCCGGATCACACTGAAAAAAGGAGAAAATCAAATGGAAAAGGAAGTAAATGTGAATTCTGCAGAAATAGAAGTTGAAAACGATACAACACAAGAAACGCCGATGGATGAAAGAGATCCAAGAGACTGCCGTCCTGAGCCTCCAAAAGATGAAAACGGCAATCCGATGAAACCGCCGAAAGGCCCTCATGGTCCGGGCAGACCGCCAATGGATAAAGATGGTAAATGGCATGAACCACCGGAAAAACCGGTTGATGAAAACGGCAATCCGATGGAACCGCCAAAAGGTCCTCATGGTCCAGGTAGACCGCCGATGGATGAAGATACAGCCTCAGAAGATAGCGAATCATAACAATGTCAATCTTATCAACCCTGTTCAACTCCTTAACAAAAGAGGATGACGCTGTATCTGAACGACCATGTTCTAATTGTCCCAGTGACTGCGCTATCGCAGGGGATGCCTGCAGCATTTGCGAGCCTTATAAAAGAAAACTGCTCGATCAGATCTACTGGATTGAACATTTGGACCAGTATTACGATCAATACGAAGTAACCGGTATCGCAAACCAAGCCACAGTGAATTGTCCGTATTGCGGCGGCGTATCAACCAATCCATACGTTTGCGATTATTGTGGATCTAAGCTATCGGAAAACACCGGAAAGATTCGTGTAGAGAAAGCCAGCGATATCCCTAATCCCATCACCATGGCCCAGGATATCATTTTTGAAAGAGCGGATGCAGTATTAAAAAATGCTTCCGGCACAGAAAATAGCTTAATAGACAGTTTGATGTCTTTTATAAACGGAGAGTCCTACACGGATACCCAAAATCCTCTGGGAGCTAAGATGAGCGAATCGGAAATCAAAGAAGCGGCATCTTTATATGGTGTATCTATTGCGGATTATTTGATTGGATTAGATAACGGGAAGTATCTTACCCTGGCTGCCAAAAAAGCGGAAGCCGCTTCTTCAACCACGGAATACACCTGTATACCGGGCGTTGCCGGTTTAGGAATGTGGGCAGGTGCTATGTTAGGTGATAACGGCTTTGGTTACAGACCACGGCCAAAAGATCCCAGACACGATGGAAGGCCTCCAAAAAATATGCGGCCGCCAAACAGAGACCAATTTCATGAAAGGGATGCAGACCACCACTCACAAAGTCATCATTTACACTCACGGGATGATCATTCAAGAGCTCAAGGCGGACCGAAAAGAAGATAAACAAGTTACTGTCGCAGATATTGCGGCAGTTTTTATTATGGAAGAAAATCTACTTAAGCCAAATGAAATCCCTGCGTCCATCATTCATATTCTGTGATAGAATATGGATGTTATAAAAGGGTTTTGAAGGGAGAATTATGACTGCACTTAATACTTTATTTCCTATTTTTTTCATGATTATTCTTGGATTTATTTCTAAGGTTAAGGGATGGATTACTCCGGAACAATCCGCAGGTGCCAACTCGGTCATCTTTGGTGTTTTATTCCCTATCATGATTTTTAATGTATTATTCACTTCTTCTATTGATGTATCGGCAATTCCGATTGTCGCATATGTCTTTATCTGTTTCTTAATTGCCTTTGTGATTGGAAAATTTGCCGGTCGTTTTATCAATAAGGATTACGCGCATATCATTCCTTTCATGCTGCCGACAGTAGAGGGCGGAAATGTTGCCCTTCCTTTATATACAGCTATTGTCGGTATGCAGTATGCATCAAACACGGTAGTCTTTGACTTAGCCGGTGTTATGATGGCATTTATCGTCATTCCGATTATCGTTGCGATCAGCGGCGGAGGCGATACCAGCCCGAAGCAGATGGTTAAGAACATTGTCACCAGCCCATTTATCATTGCGGTTGTCCTCGGTTTGGGTTTAAATCTTTGCGGTGTTTATAAAATGCTTCAAAACTCTGCATTTATTGATTTATACAACGGAACCATGGCCAATGCCACAGCCCCAATCGTATCGGTTATTTTATTCTGTATCGGATATGATCTTTCCATCGATATGGAAACGCTGCCTTCTGTATTAAAGGTATTGTTGCTGAGACTGGCCTTCTATATTGCGGTCATTCTTGGTTTCTTTGTGTTATTCCCGACAAAGATGGCAGATCCATTATTTAAATTAGCAGCATTCGTATACTTTACCTGTCCATGGGGATTTGCGATTCCGCTGCAGATTTCACCATTGTATGAAAAAGACGAAGACAGTAAATTTGCCTCCGCTTTTATTTCTTTAGGTATGATTCTAACATTGATTATTTATACCTGCATCGTTATCTTTGTAGCTTAGATAGGAGAGTTGTATGAAAAAAGAGCCAAAATTTAATATCAATACTCCTAAAGGACCATTGGAAGTGTATGATGATATCATTCTTTACAATAACAGAGAAATCAAATATGACGAACTAAGTTCTGTTGCCTATATCGTCGGAGCATCTGTCTTAAACTTTAACTACAAAGATCATCGTCCGCCGGAAGGAATATGGCTGTTAAAAACATATTTAAAACAGGGCAATGCCCTTACCAATTTCATTCGCGATAAGATTGAAAATCCTCCGGTTATTCCAGTTGAAGAAGAAAAACCGGAAAGCCATTATGTATTCCCTGCCGAAAAAGGCGATATGGTTATCGATACCCAGGGAATCCAGTACGATGGACAAACGTATAGTTATCAGGAAATAAATCGTGTCACCTTTATCATGGGTGTCAATGTATTCAGTATCTTCTTTAAGGATGAAAGACCATCGGTTTCCATTTGGCAGGTAGAAGCGGATATTCGAAGTGCATCCAATGCCAACCGTTTGATCAATGAATATATCAAACTATACGGCGGTCAGCAGGTACATACACACCAAGAAGCTGCAACTTCCTCCAATGCGAGATTTAGATTTAATACCGGACGCGGTCCTGTTGAAATCTATGATGACCGTATTGCCTACAACAAGAAAGTCTATAAATATGAAGAACTGGCTTCCGCTACCTATGTGATCGGAACCCAGGTATTTACCTTAACATTCAAGGACAAACGTCCACCGGAACTAATCTGGCTCATTCGTGTCGATGTTAAGACCGGAAGAGAAGTTAATGAATTTATGAAAGAAAAAATCAACAGCTGAGGATATCCTCAGCTGTTTTTCTCTAAATATAAATTTAAATCTACTCCATTATCAATTCCATCAATACTTCCGGCATTGGAGAACTGCCACATACGGAATTCATCATACATGGAAGGCTTACTTTGATAACCGGCATACCAGATATCAATATCCACCAATTGTTCAAAATTCAAATTATCGTATAACCAGCTTAGATTTCCATATACCATCGGTGTATATCCGGCATCGCGAATACGCTGGCAGAAGAGCAAAGCCATCTGCGTTTTCTCGTCCTGTGACATCGTAGATATTCTTCCTCCGTTTTCATCGGCTTCATATGGTTCCATATCGAACACAACCGGATAGGAAATCGGATATGGTTCTAACAGACTTAACAGATAATCTACTTCCTCATTGATCTCATCTTCGGTGATTCCGGATGAATACCAATAGATTCCTACCGGAAGTCCGTTTGAAACAGCACCTTCGATATTGTTGTAGAACTGGTCATCGGTATGCAGCAGGCCTTCTATGGCTCCGCGATACCCGGCACGAATCATCGCAAATTCAACCACCTCATCGGATGCAACGGCACCCCAGTCAATTTCATGGTTAAAGGTAGATACATCAATTCCGATAATGCTGCGATAATCCGGATTATCATAGCGGATAATTCCGTTTTCATCTTTCACAAAGGAATCCAGATCATAGAACGATTCAATCACCACCGGTTCCGGAGCAGGCTGCGATTCAGGCTCAGTATTGCCTGAAATCAATCTAAACAATAACCAAATAATAGGGATCAATATAACACAGAGCCCTGCAATTAAGATAAAAATACGGATGGGGCTTACTTTTCTATTTCTTCTCATGTTCATCATTGTATCATAATAATTTCATATCTTGACAAAAGTCATGGAAATATATACTGTAATGACAGGTGTCTTGTCACCTTTAGGAGATTAGAAATGAAAGAATTCTTAAAACGCAAAAACATTGAAATTTCTGCCAAGAGATACGGTATTGATGCCTTAGGTGCTATGGCTCAGGGTCTGTTCTGTTCCCTGTTAATCGGTACAATCATCAATTCGATTGGTAATCAATTTCATATTGGCTTTTTAACGCAGAGTGTTGCCACAATTGGCGGTGTCGAATATACAGTCGGCGGTCTTGCCAGTGCCATGTCCGGTCCGGCTATGGCATGCGCTATCGGCTATGCTTTACAGTGTCCTCCGCTGGTATTATTCTCTTTAATTACGGTAGGCTTTGCCTCTAACGCATTAGGTGGCGCCGGCGGTCCGTTAGCCGTTTTGATTGTTGCGATCATCGCATCTGAATTTGGTAAAGCCGTTTCCAAGGAAACAAAAGTTGATATTCTGGTTACACCACTTGTAACAATTGGAGTCGGTATCTTCCTGTCATGGTTAATTGCACCGACACTGGGAAGTGCTGCCATGAAGGTTGGCGATATGATCATGTGGGCGACCGAACTGCAGCCATTCTTAATGGGTATCTTAGTATCGGTTATCGTTGGAATCGCACTTACACTTCCGATTTCTTCGGCAGCGATTTGCGCAGCCTTAGGTTTGACCGGTCTTGCCGGCGGAGCAGCGGTTGCGGGATGTTGTGCCCAGATGGTTGGCTTTGCCGTGCAGTCTTTTAAAGAAAACGGATGGGGCGGTTTAATTTCCCAGGGAATCGGAACCTCTATGCTGCAGATGGGTAATATTGTAAAGAACCCGAAAATATGGATCGGTCCGATTGTGACCTCAGCCATTACCGGTCCGCTTGCCACCTGCGTATTTAAATTACAGATGAACGGTCCGGCTGTATCCAGCGGTATGGGAACCTGCGGTCTGGTTGGTCAGATCGGTGTCTATACCGGATGGGTCAACGATGTTGCCTCCGGGGCTAAAAGCGCTATTACCGCATTTGACTGGATCGGATTGATTTTAATTTCATTTGTGCTTCCTGCCATTATTTCCCCATTAGTTAACTCACTTTGCCGAAAAGCCGGCTGGGTAAAAGATGGCGATATGAAGCTCGATTAAACACAAAAAAGCCATTGTTCATAACGCAATGGCTTTTATTCTTCAATTAATAGAGTGTTCAGTTCTACCGAAAGAAGATTTTCATAGATGTATATTACCATAATTTTGAAAAAAAACACAAAAATATGACAAAATTGTTCTAATTCACGATATTTTTCTTTTGCATCCTATGTCATAATAACTCCTACTTCTTTTTTTGATGGAGACTTGAGTGGGATTTTTAAACTTTGACAAAAACAGTTGAGTAAACAATAGAAATATTCACCAAAAACATATATACATAAAGAGAAAGGATTGTATTTAAAATATTCTGAAAGGTTGGTGGCTAATATGAACATATTCCAAAAAATTAAAGAAGTAAAACTTAGCGAGAGCGAAAAAGAAATTGTCAATCTTATATTCAAAGATCCTTATGCCTTTGTAGAAATGTCTGTGAAAGATATCGCTTCAATATGCTATGTCTCAAAAGCCACCATATACCGCTTATGTGATAAATTAGAGCTAAACGGCCTTTCCGATCTCAAACTTAAAATCCGAACCGGTTTTGAAGACTATGAAAAAGAAAGAGGAGAATTTGATTACAATTTTCCTGTTTCTTGTAATGACAGTGAATGGAAAATAGCTAATGTCTTAAAGTCAGACTATGAAAAAACATTAATTTCTACTTTAAATCTTCTGGATTTTGACCAATTGAAAAAAGCAGCTAAAAGGGCCTCTCAAGCAAAGATGATTAACATCTACACTGATGCAGGAAATATCTATTTTGCGCAGAACTTTGCCTTTCAGATGATGGAAATCGGCAGGCAGGTCAATGTACCACAGGTTTCCTATATGCAAAGGCTGGCATCGGCTACAAGTGATAAAAATACTTTTTCAATTGTCATTTCATTTGGTGGGCGGGCACTGCAAATCGAGACACTGTGCAAAATCCTCAAAGACAGAAACAGTCCGCTGCTTTTGATGTGTTCAACCGAGGCAAAACATCTTTATCCGTATGCAGATTACCGGCTTCTTATCTCGCCTCATGAAGATCATTACCAAAAGATTTCATCATTCTCTACCCGAATCTCTATTCTTTATCTGCTCGACATGTTGTATACATGCATCTTTCGACTGGATTATAATCAAAATAAGAGGGATAAGATTGCATACTATCACAAAATGAACGAATTCTGAGACGGATGTCTCATTATAAGGTCGTATTAAACTCCGTTCAAAGAGAAATAAATCCTATCTATTCCCAAGACATTTCTTTTGTGAAATGTCTTTTTTATACTGAAAACACCAGGAGGTAAATAATTATGATTCGAGCAATCCTACTTGATATTGACGGTACTTTAACTAATGACAAAAAAGAAATCACACCTAAGACAAGAGAAGCACTTTTAAAAGTACAAAAGCAGGGTGTTAGACTCGCCCTTGCCAGTGGTAGACCTGACCAGGGCCTTGTAAAATATGCGAAAGTTCTGGAAATGGATAAACATAACGGCATTTTTATCTGCTACAACGGTGCAAAGGTTATGAATTGTGAGACCGGGGAGGTCTATTTTGATCAGGCCATGACTGTGGAAGAAGGTAAGGCTGTCCTTGAACATATGAAGAAATTTAAAGTATCTCCGATTGTTGCCGAGGGTGAATATATGTATACAAACGATGTTTACAGCGGTTTTCTTGAAAGAAATGGGGATCCAATCAACATTATCGAATATGAATCTCGTTCAAACGGCTATATTCTCTGCGAGAAAAGAGATCTTGTGGAATTTGCAGACTTTCCTATAAATAAGATCCTAACGGCTGGGGAACCTGATTACATGAAAGCACATTATGAACAAATGCAGGAACCTTTCAAAGATACTCTTTCCTGTATGTTCACCTCACCTGTCTACTTTGAATTCACCGCAAAGGGAATCGATAAGGCAAAAGCTATTGATACGGTATTTGGCAAACTCGGTTATGAAGCGGTAGAACTAATGGCCTTCGGAGATGCCCAGAATGATTTGAGCATGTTGAAATATGCCGGTGTTGGAGTTGCCATGGCCAACGCCGTGGATGTGGTCAAAGATGCTGCTGACTATATTACCCTCTCCAACAATGATGACGGTATTGCCGCTGCTCTTGAAACTTATAGTGACTGGTTCTAAGCACCACATCAACAAGTATCAGAAAGACTGTGGCTTAATCAAAGCCACAGTCTTTAATCCTTGTACAGAGCAATGTCGTAAAAAATAGAACAGGGTCAATATCACTTCATTAAATTTTTTCTGAATCAACAATTTCCGACATATACGTACTTCAAATACTTCCGCGCAGTTTCTGCCAATTCGTAAACGGTTTTTACCTTTGTAGCCGGTGTACTCATCTTATATGCTGGGAAATAGCGGGTTACATGTAAGACGATATCTTTATTGATTGAAGCAATCCATTTTGCCTCTTTTTCCATATCGGATGGCTCATCACTGATTCCCGGCACAATTAAAGTGGTCAATTCAACATGGCATACTTTAGCTGCTGCTTCAATATTTTGAAGCACGGTTTGAAAGTCGCCTCCCAGTTTTCGATATCCCTCATCATCAAAACACTTTAAATCGATATTGGCCGCATCGATATAAGGTAAAAGCTTGTTCCAAATGGATGGTGATACACATCCATTGGTTACTAAAACACATTTTAAGCCGGCTTCTTTTAATAACTTGGCACAATCAATAATGTATTCGTAATTGATCGACGGCTCATTATAGGTAAAGGCAATCCCGATATTATTTTCAGCTTCTTTGGCAAGCTCTACCAATTCTTCCGGTGAATAATAATATATTCTTCCGGAATCTGTCATAGAAATATGCCAATTCTGGCAGAATGGACAGCGCATATTACAGCCAAGTCCCCCTGCTGAAAGGATGTAACTGCCCGGATAAAACCTTGCCAGCGGTTTTTTCTCAATGGGATCTAATGCCAGGGCACTGAGCTTTCCGTAATTGCGGGATTTATTCTGTCCTTTATCATTGATTCGGATACGGCAGAAACCTGCCTGTCCTTCCTCTAAAATACAACCTCTAAAACAGATATCACATTGTATCTTCATGACGGATCACCGTAAACCGTTCTATTTCAATATCATCCTCATCCATAATTCCCGCTTTAGACATCGCAATGGAAATCTGATGGTCAACACTTTCTACCCCTTCCAAGTCCGGCAGTAACAGTCCTCTTCGACCATAGGAATCACTCACAATGATTCCGTACTTTTTAATATCCAGTTCAGACTTATCCTGAATCGGTTCCGGTTCGCTTAGAACATCCACACTGATTTCCAAATCCGGCAGTTCTCTTTCAGTAACAGGATAAAACCTCGGATCTCTTGAGGAAGCTGCGATCGCATTGGATATGACTTCTGCTGCCACACTTGATTTAGTCGGTAAAAAGGTTCCGATACATCCTCTTAAGGCATGATGTTTATGAATCGATACAAAGGCTCCAGCCTGATATAATTTCAAATCCTCCGGTCCGTTGTATTCCGGTATTCTTTCTTTTTTTACATACCGCTCAATGGTATCTTTTGCCAATTGTACGTAAGGGTCATGGCAGGCATATGTGCATATTCCGTAGGCAACACCGAAAGTATCTTCAAAGGATAATCTTTTCGGAACAAAACTGTACTTCTTTAAAATTCCGGATAATACGGTAAAGGATCGATGACCGCACTCTCCTGCCTGATTACATAAGCGGTTGGAAAATTCAGTCAACTGTTCAAATTTACCGCTTCCCATCACATCCATGATTCTTTGGTTGTATTCTTCGCTTTCCGGACGGTATCCATAAGGGCCTGTTGCCTTGGAGTAATGAGCCAGGTCCCCACTTGCCACAATCACAGCTTTTCTTCCGGCATTCGCAATGGCCTTTTCCAGGATTTCTCCAAATTCAACATGTTTCTGTAAGGTCAGACCGTTATACGAAAGACCGATGCGAACGATAGGAACAGGCTCCATATACTGTTCGATAAAGTACAAAGGCACCATGGTTCCGTGATCCAATTCCATCTGATCAGGATAATCGCTTCCTGCCGGAAACTTCATCTTTTTACATAAGTGGTCAATTTCATCAACTAACCGTCCATCAATGGTTTCATGGAAGGATACATTCGGTGCCCGAAAGCGTCCGAAATCTCCTTCCATTTTTCCTGCCGGGGTTACCTGGAACCAATCCCGGTAAAACTCTGCATGTGGCGATAATATAACCAATACATCCGGATTCCATGCAGCCACCTGTCTTGCGGCTATATGATAACAATCGATGGTTTCCTGTACAGCTTTTTCTTCGCCCTTTCCTACATCCGGTATGATAATCGGCGGATGTGGTACCATTACAGCTCCTAAAATCATATATCATTCACTCCTCTCTATCGAATCGTATTTTCTATCTTTATTATAATAAAATTCTGAAAATGATTTGTTATAACTATTCAAGAAATAATTAAAAACCGATATAATGTATTTAACAATTACTGAACAAAAGGAGAAATCATATGAAAAAACTTACTCAACTGTTTTTGTGTTTGATGATGGCACTTGGTATGTGCTTGATTTCAACACAGAGCGTTTCCGCTAAAGTAGATGTGAATCTCATATCTCATGAAGTTCTGCTGACCGATGAAGACCAGAACGGCGACTACAAGGAATATCTAATTATTTACTACTCTAAGTCCGATGATCTTTTAAGAGCTGTTCAAGATGAATGTGTATTCGTAAAAGGGAGCGGTTATAACAAACAGAAGTTAGAGGATAAAGGAGCTGAAATCATCGAATCCGTTTATCCTGGATTTAAGGATTATTCCTTCGGAAGCTGGGAAGTCATCGAAGAAGAAGAAACCGTTTCTCTTGTCATTCTGTTTAACGACCTGACAAATGCCAAAAACCTCCGTCAGATGTATGAAGATGAATTAATCATTCCGGAAGATAAAAACGATGATGGTTCCAGAGGCGTCGATGCTCCTTACTTTATCAAATCCATTGAAAAGAACGGTGGAAAGAAATTGTCATTAATCGAATATGACAAAGCAGGCGTTCACTTCAGCGATAAAGTTAAATAATGTCTGAAAGCCCTTCGGGGCTTTTTTTGTTGCGTATTGTATTTCAAATTATTGTTAAAACCATGTATAATTTACTTAGCAGCAATACGACAAGGAGAAACATCATGAAAAAACTTACACAATTTTTACTATGCATTGGTCTGATGTTAGGACTGTGCACGTTCACATCATTTACCGTATCCGCCAAAGACAATATTGGCTATGAAGTTCTATTAACGGATGAAGATACGGAAGATGGCGACTACAAAGAATATCTGATCATTTATTATAACGAATCTAACGATCTGTTGACTGCCATCCAGGATGAAACTGTATTCGTAAAGGCAAATGGCTACGACAAACAGATGTTAGATAACAATGGTCCTGATATCATCGAACAGGTATATCCGGGATTTAAGGACTATACGTTCGGAAGCTGGAAAACGGTAGATGAAACAGATACTGTGTCTTTTATCATTTTATTTGAGGATTTAACAAATGCGAAAAACCTTCGTCAGATGTACGATGCTGAGCTGATTATTCCGGAAGATAAAGATGATGATGGATCACGCGGAGTAGATGCTCCTTACTTCATTAAGTCCATCGAAAAGAACGGTGGTAAAAAATTATCTTCTTCTGAGATCAAAGATGCAGGTCTTCATATTCAGGAAGCAGGAAAATCTTCTTCAACAACCGATAATAAAACAACTACTACTTCTTCTGAGAAAATCGTAAACGAAGTTTTATTAACAGATGAAGATAAAGATGGCGATTATAAAGAATACCTTGTGATTTATTATTCCGATAAAGACAACCGTCTCCATGCGATTCAGGATGAATCCGTATTTGTAAAGGCAAACGGATATGACAGACAGATGTTAGAAGATAACGGAGCCGATATCATCGAACAGGTATATCCTGGATTTAAAGATTATTCCTTCGGAAGCTGGAAAGTAGAAGAAGATGCTGATACCGTTTCCATCATTATTCTTTTCAATGATTTGACAGACGCAAAGAATCTTCGTCAGATGTATGACGACAAATTAATCATTCCGGAAGACAAAAACGATGATGGATCTAAGGGTGTAGATGCTCCTTACTTCATCGATTCCATTAAAGACGGCGGCGGAAAAGTTATTGCCGAATCCGATGTTGCCGGAACCAAGATTCACATTCAGGATATTAAATAATGAAAAGTCCTTCGGGACTTTTTTTTATCTACTAAATAGCATCCATTTCAAGAAGTTGTATTTCTCTTTTTAAATCCGTGATTTTGTATCCAAGAATTTTTTCAAGATAAATAATGAAAAATTGTCTAACCATTAACGTATCATGTTCCATACATTCAGTGCGGAGCCATGTAAAAGACTCAGAGATCCCATCTAGTTCACCAAAAATAAAAGCAAGTTTAGATTGACTAATCTGAATTTCAATATTGGTA
>JAGAWH010000045.1 GCA_017941505.1 Faecalicoccus sp.
AATGAATTGTATGGGTAAGGTGGAATTTACTTTTATCCATAGAGAGTGTGTTAGTTCAATTAAGCTAAACAACATTCCGCCCCAGTTAGTTGGGCGGATTTTATATACCGGTCATGTTGTTTAACTTTATAAGGTATTATAAAAAAAGACTCTGTAAATGAACAGAGTCAAGATATTTATTCTTCGGAATCGGCTACCTTATCAAATCGCTTATGCATGAAGAATACCACTGAGAACATCAGGATAATTCCGATTGCGAGTGATAATACGGCATTCTTTACAAGAGCAGCTACAAGATATGTCACAAAGCTGACAATGGCACATGTAAGTGCGTAAGGTAACTGTGTAGATACGTGGTTGATATGGTCACATTGTGCTCCAGCACTGGACATGATCGTTGTATCGGAGATTGGTGAACAATGGTCACCGCATACAGCCCCAGCCATGCAGGCAGAAACGCAGATGATACCCATAGGATCAGCAGCTGAGATCGGGAATACTTTTAAAGTAATCGGAATCAAGATACCGAATGTTCCCCATGAAGTACCGGTTGCGAAAGATAAACCACAGGCAATAATGAAGATAATAGCCGGTAATAAGGATAAGAAAGAACCCTTAGAAGCATCTACTAAAGAAGCTACATATTCAGCAGCACCTAAAGAGTCTGTCATTCCCTTTAAGGTCCATGCCAAAGCTAAGATTGTGATGGCAGGAACCATGGCCTTAAAGCCTTCGGTAATGCAGTCCATGCAGTCTTTGAACGGGAGAACTCTGCGAACAAGGTAGAAAATCAAAGTAATCGCAAGCGATACAAATGATCCAAATACCAAACCAACAGAAGCATCACTGTTAGCGAATGCATCCACAAAGGAAGTTCCTTCAAAGAATCCGCCGGTATAGATCATACCGATTACACAGCAGATAATTAACATAAGGATTGGAAGAACCAAATCAATAACTTTTCCTTTTCCCTTTACTACTTCCTGTTCATTGTCTTCATGAATCATACCGGAAGTGAAGAGGTCGCCTTTCATTGCGTTGGCTTCATGTTTAGCCATAGGACCAAAGTCGATCTTCAACAATACCATAGACACCATCATAACGATTGTTAATAATGCGTAATAGTTATATGGAATTGCCTGAATAAATAACATTAAACCATTGGTTCCTTCCGGAGCAAAGCCGGAAACAGCTGCTGCCCATGAAGAAATCGGTGCAATGATACATACCGGTGCAGCTGTCGCATCAATCAAATATGCCAGTTTTGCACGTGATACCTGATGACGGTCAGTAACCGGACGCATAACGCTTCCTACTGTTAAACAGTTAAAATAGTCATCGATAAAGATCAAGCAGCCAAGTAAAATTGTTGCGAGCTGGGCAGTAATACGGCTTTTAACACGTTTGGAAGCCCACTGTCCGAAAGCAGCAGAACCGCCGGCCTTATTCATCAAGGCAACGATAATACCAAGGAATACCAGGAATAATAAGATACCCACATTATAGGCATCTGAAAGCTGGGCAATTAAACCGTCCTGGAAAATATGGTTTAATGCACCTACGGGATTAAAGTTAGCGAAGAATAATCCACCAACGATAATACCGATGAATAAAGAGCTGTAAACTTCCTTTGTGATCAAAGCCAACACAATCGCAATGATCGGCGGAACTAAAGCCCAAAATGTTGCGTACATCTTTTTATCTCTCCCTCCGTACACTAAATGTATAATATCTATGAAAAATATTACGAGATTACGAAAAAAATTTCAAGAGCCCATAACCTTTTCACTTAAATTAAATTAAATGTTTCATTTTGTTTAAAACACGTAAAAAAAGACAGAACATTATGATTCTGTCTCTTCTTCATCTGTTTCTTCTGAATTATCCAGATTTAATCCAAGTTCATCGATCCATTTCTCGTGTTCTTCGTATGTTTTAGAGAAATGCATCTTGCCATCTTTTTTGTGGTAGATATCCGCTACAAAATAAAGATAATCATTATCTTCCGGTTCAAGAACAGCTTCAATGGCATCTTTTCCCGGATTTAGAATCGGACCGATTGGAAGTCCGGTATGTAGATAGGTATTATACGGTGAATCGATTTCCGCATTGGTTTCACAATCCTCAGCACTTTCAAATTCATCATATAACGCATAACATACGGTAACACTTGATCCTAAGCGCATACCTTTATCCATACGGTTATAGAATACACCGGCCACTGTTTTCATTTCATCGGCACTGCCCGATTCAAATTGAACGATGCTGGCAAAGGTGATGATTTCATGAAGGCTCAGATCCGACTTTTCGATTTTCTCTTTATATTGGTCATACACAATTTTAAACTGGTCTAAGAAAGTTCGGGTAATGGTATCCAAGTCAGCATTTTTATCAAATTGGTAGGTGTTCGGGAATAAATATCCTTCCAGTTTTACATTGTATTCTTTGTTGTTGAGAACTTTCACATCTAAGAATTCATAGTCTTTGGCCAACTCTTTGATATAGTCGATATCATTCCACTTTTCTAGGATCTCTTCTTTAGTATAATCAAAATTCTCTGCCAGGATTTCTGCGATTTCCTTGGCCCATTTACCTTCCGGGAAAGTAAGGGTAACGGTTTCAGCTTTCGCATTCGATTGATTAGAGATAAACTCTAAAATTTCGGAAGTGCTCATCGTATCCTTTAATTCAAAATAGCCGGCATAATATTTGCCACTTCCAAAGAATTTGGAATAATACTTGGTCACAAACGCAGATTTAATAAAACCTTCCTTTTCCAAATGTTCCAGAACGCTGTCAAAGCTTTCCCCTTCCTCAATCACAAAGGTATCGCTCTTCCCTTTTGCGACCGGCGATAAATCGGAATTCACCTTGAAAATACCGGCAATAAGTATTGCCGCAATAATTCCCAGAATGATCCATTTTGTTCTTTTATTTTTATTAAAATTTTGCATAACATTCCTCTTTTAATCGGATGAACTAATTGTATTCAAAAATTAAATTAGATGCAAACAATATGTATCAATAGTTATTCTTTTCCCCTTCTAAATAAATATCTCTTAAATATTGAATATCTTTTTCATCCAATCCATATTCCTTAAACAAAAAATGTTCGTAGGTATCATAACGTTCTAGAATTTCCGCCAGCAGCATATGTACCGATTCCGGAATTACACCTTCTATTGCCAAAATAGCCTGACGTACATTGGAACTGAGTTTACTGACAAATTTGAAATCATCCATGCAATCATCAATAAATGGTTTTCGCTGTTCATTGGTTAACAGATAGTCATGAATGATCTGAGTTTCCGGAACACCCAATGCCAATAAAATCAATATAGCACCGATACCGGTTCGATCTTTTCCCTGGGAACAATGAATTAAAAGCGGTGTTTTATTTTCCAACAATATATTAAGCATTGTTTTATACGCTTCATTGGAGTAAACCAATGAAGATAAAATACTGGAAATAACGGTAGAAATCGCATTTCCATGCTGGTCTTCATCCACCAGCATATTAAAGAATTCTTTTGGCGAGTAGTTTAAATCCTCTCCGAAATTTTCGAAGGCTGCACAGCTATGAATATAGTTTATTCCCTCTAAATCCGGATCCGGTAATTTTTCTGCCTTCTTCTTTGAGCGAAAATCAATAATCGTCTGGATATGTAAAGATTCTATTTCAGATAACTCTTCTTCATTAAATAAGCCTAAGGCAGCACTGCGAAAAAAAGTATTCTTTTTCACGGTTCGTCCATCTACAGAACGATATCCTCCGAAATCTCTGAAATTCATTTCTTCTCGAATATTTAATTCTTTATCCATATTCGTCATCCTTTTCTATACTGTTATATATACATTAAAAATGTACCATACCAATTAAGAAAGTGTATAATCTTTTTAAAGGATAGGAAGGATAGCGCATATGAAATTCTTATTTGCATCGGACTCCTTTAAAGGAAGTCTTACCAGTGAACAGACAATCGAATTACTCGCAAGAGCCGCCAATGATGTATTTGATGATGTAACCTATGAAGGCGTTTGGGTAGCAGATGGCGGTGAAGGTACTACCGAAGCTGTAATCCATGCGGATAATGGTAAAAAGATATATACCAGTGTTCATGGACCGTTAATGGAAGAAGAACAAGCTTTCTTTGGCGTAACCGGTGATAAAGCTATTTTAGAGATGGCAGCTGCCTCCGGCTTACCGATGGTTCCTAAAGATAAAAGAAATCCGTTATATACCACAACCTATGGCACCGGAGAATTAATTCTGGCAGCGATTGATAAAGGATATCGTGATATCACTATTGCCTTAGGCGGAAGTGCGACAAATGATGGCGGAATCGGCTGTCTTAAAGCTTTAGGTGTAGAGTTCTATGATAAAGATCATCAGTCTCTAGAAGGAAAAGGTGAAGATTTAATCCGTATCTCTCATATCGATACATCCAATATGGATAAAAGATTAAAAGAGTGCACATTTACCATTATGTCGGATGTAACCAATCCTCTTTGCGGAAAAGATGGAGCAACTTATACCTTTGGGCCGCAGAAAGGTGCAACGGATGAAATATTAGAACAATTGGAAGCCGGTATGTGCAACTATCGGGATATCATAAAAAAACAATTTGGCATTGATTGCGATACGATACCGGGTACCGGTGCTGCCGGTGGTTTAGGTGCAGCTTTAACGGTATTCCTTCATGCATCCATTAAATCCGGAATCCAGGCTGTTTTAGATCTAATTCATTTTGATGATCGTTTAGAAGGCGTTGATCTGGTAGTAACCGGTGAAGGACGTACCGATTGGCAAAGCTGTTTTGGCAAGGTTATGCAGGGAGTTGGACTACGCGCCAAAAAAGCCGGAATTCCGGCTGTGGGTCTATGCGGTTCTTTAGGAAAAGGCGCGGAACAGATCTTTGATCATGGCATTACTTCTTTAATCACGACTGTAAATGCACCAATGTCACTGGATGAAGCGATGGAAAATGCAGAAAGCTTATATTATCTGGCAGCAGTAAGAATGTTTAGAATGATTCAAGCCGGCATGCAGATCCAGGCAAACAAAAATTGAGGCTATTGCCTCAATTTTTTTGCGTATTCAAAGCGTAATAAAGCTACCGCAAAGATAATAAGATAACCAATCAGAGAAGTTAACGGCGGTAATTCTGCAAAAATCAGAAAACCCCATAATGCCGAAAACAATACGGATGTATAGTCATATACCGAAATATCTTTGGCAGGCGCAAATTTATAAGCAGTGGTAATCGCAAACTGTCCGGCAGCTGCGGCCAGACCGGCACCTAATAGTACGATAATCTGTTGAATGCTCATTGGATGAAAATCCAATATCATAAACGGTAAAGTCACAAGACACGAAAATAATGAAAATGCCAGAACAATCACCGGTGTCTTGACTCCGTTATTGGTTAGTTTTCTTACAAAGGTATAGGCTATACCTGCCCCACACCCTCCTAAAAGGCCGATAAACGCCGGAAATAAAGTAAAATCTCCGGTTGGTCGTACAATAAAGATAGCACCGATAAATGCCAGTAATACCGTTAATAAATCGAATTTGGATGGTTTCTCCTTTAAAATCGGGATGGAAGCCAAGATTACGAAAAAGGGTGATAATTTATTAAGAATATTGGCATCGGCCAGATTTAAATGGTCAACGGCATAGAAATTGGCGATGAGTCCAATGGTTCCAAAGGTGCATCGTAAAAATAGATCTACCCATTGGCTTTTCGGTACATATATTTTTTCGTTGTTCTTTATAAGCATAAAGAGGGCAACCAGAAATGCGATAAAATTACGAAAGAAAGCTTTCTGCATCGTTGGAAGATCTCCGGACAGGCGCACAAAGAATGCCATAATAGAAAAACTGAACGCAGATAATATAATACAGATAATCCCTTTTGTCGTATTGTTTGATTTCATTTGAGACTCCAATCAAAATATAAAACTCCTTATTAAGGAGCTTTATTGTCTATTCTTCAATTCTTCTTCTACCTTGGCACGGATTGATGCCAGCAGTTCATCACTGAGAGTTTCCTGATTCATTTCTGCTGCCACCTTGGAGACGATGGTATCAACAAGAGCGGAACTAACAGTCAGCGGTTCTCTTTCCGGTTTTGGTTCAGCTTTTTCTTCAACCGGTTCTTCTTCAGTCATCGTATCTTCTTCGAAAATCACATCTTCGTCGAAGTCGTAGTTATTTGGATTATCCATCATATCATTTAACATTTCTTTTTCGATGACACGATTCGCTCTCTGGTTAGATGATAACATCTGCTGGTATTGATATGGCTGGGCTTTGATGACCTGTACATATTCAGGACCCAGTGTTTGAGCATATTCAATCAGGCTGTTATGATCGACAATATTATTTTTTTCAATATATGCCATCAATTCTTTATTCATTTCATAAGCACTTTTTTTCTTCTTTTTATTTTTCCCAAAAAACATTTTTAACACCTCGTTTAATTGACATAAAACAATTATAAACTAGAAAGAAATATAAAAAAAGCTATTGCGTTTAAAAAAATTGGGTGTTATAATAATCAAGCGTTAAGCAATGGACCCCTAGCTCAGTTGGTAGAGCAACTGACTCTTAATCAGTGGGTCTAGGGTTCGAGTCCCTAGGGGTCCACCATTGTAAGCAAAGTCCTTTATATAAAGGACTTTTTTATTTTTTATGCGTCAAAAATACGTCAAATGCGCCAAAAGTGCGCCGGATTATACCCAAATAAAAACCGTCCATATTGAACGGTCAAATAAAAAAACTGCTTCAACAGCAGTTTCTATCGCATTGGTTTTGGGATTGTAAAACATCCATCCTTGTATTCCGTACAATATACTTCACAATTACCGATGTACTTTGACCAATAACTTCCGTTTGATTCAGGAGTTAGATATTCCAATAACCCTTTCATGGCAATCGCATGGGTGGAAACCAAAATATTCGTATCACTTCTACAAAGCTCTTCTAAAAACATTCCTGCTCTTTTTACTACGCTATCCAAAGGCTCCATTCCTTTTGGTGCCGGATTGTGTATAAAATCTTTAAAGAAAGTCATAACCTCGGGTGCCGGATGTGTTAAATCCATTCCTTCATAAGGACCGTAATCCATTTCAATCAATCGATCATCCACCACAATATTTCGATCAGGAGATATGATTTTGGCGGTTTGAATGGCTCGTGTCAACGGGCTGGAATAAATCTTTTCAAAATGGATTTCTTCCATTGCCTTTGATACTTCTCTAGCCTGTTCTATTCCCTTTTCATTTAAAGGAAAATTACTGTGTCCTTGAAGAACTTTACGATTATTCAAATCCGTCTGGCCATGTCGAATAATGTAGATCACATAGCCCCCTGTACGGCAGCTACCAGATGACCTGCTGAATCAAATACACCGGCAGAAATTACGGTTGGATCTCCCTTGATAAATGGTTTTAATTTATCAGCTGTCTTTCCTAAATTGCTGCCGCCGGATGTCGCAAAAAGAATCAACTTTTTGCCTGTCCAGTCATAATCCTTACAGAATGTCTGGATGATATTCGGTGCCCCATAATACCAGATTGGAAATCCTAAACAAATCGTATCATATTGATCATAATTGGAAACCGTTCCTACATAAGGAACGTCTTTTTTACCGATTTTCTCTTTGTTGCAGCGGGCTAACGGACTTTTCCAATTGATATCGGCTGCTGTATAAGGTTCAACCGGTTTAATTTCAAAACAATCGGCATGAATGGCATCTGCCAGATGCTTTGCCAAACGTGCTGTAGTGCCTTCTGCACTAAAATATGCGACTAAAGTTTTCATATATAAATCCTTTCTGAAACTTTTATTTTAAGCTGTTTTTAGATATTCAATATGTTGATAATGGGTATCATTCTCTTCGATGTCCGATAATACAGTTCGTTTATATTTGTCTTTATCAAATTCCGGGAAAAACACATCGGCATCATAAGATGCATCAATTTCTGTCAACAATAATCTTTCACAAGTCGGTAAAAGCTGCTTATAAATGGCAGCCCCGCCGATCACAAAGATTTCTTCTTCACTTTTTTCATACGCATGTAAGAAATCTTCAATAGAAGAGAAAATCTCTACTTCTTCGGGAAGACTTGGATTGGACCTGGATATCACAATATGATGTCTTCCGGGCAATAATCCGGGAAGTGATTCAAAGGTTTTTCTTCCCATTACGATGGTATGCCCTTTTGTCATGGTACGGAAAAACTTTAAATCTTGAGGCAGATGCCATATCAATTGATTGTCTTTTCCTAACTCACGATTTTTTCCAATTGCCGCAATACATGTCAACATAATTCACCTATTGTGCCAGTGGGAAAAGAATCTTTCCCATATGTTTATAATTAATCAATTTGATGTCTTTTAATTCCGTGCTGTTATCAAAATCATAGAAATCCTTTACA
>JAGAWH010000046.1 GCA_017941505.1 Faecalicoccus sp.
ACCGACCAGGCTTGGTCAATCCTTTGGAATACTATCTGAGTTATTCGTGATTCAATACAAATGTAGCGCCGTATACGAGACCCGTACGTACGGTGCAATGGGAGGGGTGAAAATTATTATTTTCCCTCTACCCTATTTTTACCTATTAAAAATATGATAAAATAGGAAAGGATATTAAAGGAGTAAACATATGGATTATAGATTAGAATATGCAGCTAAATTAACATCAGCTGCAGAAGCTGTTAAACATGTAAAAAGCGGTGATTGGGTAGACTATGGATGGTGCTCCGCAACACCGGTTGCCCTGGATAAAGCCTTGGCAAAAAGAATGGTTGAATTATCGGATGTTAAGATTCGCGGCGGTATCTTATTACAGCGTCCGGCTATTTTTGATGTAGAAAATCCGAAAGATCATTTTGTATGGAATTCATGGCATATGACCGGTATTGAGAGAAAGGCAATCAATGAGGGTTTTGCCTTCTATGCACCGGTACGTTATTCCGAGCTGCCACGCTATTATCGTGAAAATGTAAAGGATATCGATGTGGCCATGTTCCAGGTATCTCCGATGGATAACTTTGGTTATTTTAACTTTGGACCAAACGCATCCCATATGCAGGATATGTGTGCCAAAGCGAAAACAATTATTGTTGAAGTCAACGAAAATTTACCAAGATGTTTAGGAGGATGGGGAGAAGCCATTCATATTTCCCAGGTATCCTTAATCGTAGAAGGAGAAAACCAGCCGATTTATGAACTTCCGGGTGCTAAGGCAACCGAAGTCGATGAAAAGGTGGCTGAATTAATTGTAAAGGAAATTCCGGATGGAGCCTGCCTGCAGTTAGGAATCGGCGGTATGCCAAATGCCGTAGGATCTTTAATCGCAAAATCCGATTTAAAAGATTTAGGTGTTCATACAGAAATGTATGTAGATGCCTTTGTTGATATTGCCAAGGCCGGAAAGATCACAGGACGTCATAAAAGCTTAGATCGAGGCCGACAGGTTTATGCCTTCGGTGCCGGAACGAAAAAATTATACGATTATCTAAATGACAACCCGCAGTGTATGTCAGCACCGGTAGATTATACCAACGATATTCGTACCATTGCGGCACTGGATAACTTTATTTCGATCAATAATGCGGTTGATATCGACTTATTCGGTCAGGTTAGCGCCGAGACATCCGGAACCAAACATATCAGCGGTGCCGGAGGACAGCAGGACTTTGTCTTAGGTGCTTATTTATCCCGCGGTGGTAAGAGCTTTATCTGCTTGTCTTCGACTTTTACATCACGCGATGGAAAAGTACATTCCCGTATTATTCCTACCTTACATGAAGGCTCTGTGGTAACAGATACCCGTTCGAATACGCAATATGTAGTTACTGAATACGGTATGGTTAACTTAAAAGGTTTATCGACCTGGGAAAGAGCAGAAGCTTTAATTTCCATTGCTCATCCTGATTTTAGACAGGAACTGATCGAACAGGCTGAAAAAATGAAGATTTGGCGCTAAAACGGAGATTTCTCCGTTTTTTTTTGTGCGTGAAAAAAGACACCTCCGAAGGGAAGTGTCTTATCATCATTTAAATTAGTCGCACATTTCAACGATAACAGCTGCACCCTGTCCGCCACCGATACATAAGGAAGCAAGACCGGTTTTCAGGTTACGTTTCTTTAATTCATAGAGCAGGGAAACAAGGATACGGTTTCCAGAAGCACCTACCGGATGACCTAACGCGATTGCGCCACCGTTTACGTTTGTTTTAGCCATGAATTCTTCACGATCCATACCTGTTTCAACTTCTAATTCATGGATAACACCTAGAGACTGGGCAGCGAAGGCTTCATTTAATTCAACCAGTTCCATGTCTTCGATCTTCTTATCGGCATACTTTAATGCGTTTAAAATAGCCGGAGTAGGACCAAGACCCATTACGCGAGGATCAACACCGCCCTGACCGAATCCGATTACTTCAGCGATTGGTTTTAAGTTATATTTCTTAACTGCATCTTCACTGGCAACAATCACAAAGGATGCACCATCATTGATTCCGGATGCGTTACCGGCAGTAACAGTTCCATCTTTTTTGAATGCAGGACGAAGTTTAGCCAGTTTTTCCATAGAAGTTGAACGAGGATGTTCATCGGTATCAAATACAACTTCACCTTTACGAGTCTTGTATGTGATAGGAACGATTTCATCTTTGAAACGTCCGGATTCAATAGCTGCAAGAGCCTTTTCCTGTGATGCAAGAGCGAATTCATCCTGCATTTCACGGGTTAAATTGTACTTTTCTGCGATATTTTCAGCTGTAACACCCATATGGATTCCATACATTGCATCGGTTAAACCATCATATAACATGGAGTCGATCATTGTCTGGTTACCCATTTTAGTTCCTGTACGGTTGTCAGCAGACACTAAATATGGAGCACGGTTCATGGATTCAACACCACCGGCTACATATAAATCACCGAAGTTTGCCTGGATGCGTAAAGTAGCTTCCATAACAGCCTTTAAACCGGATCCGCATAACATATTGATGGATTGTGCACATACTTCTACAGGAATACCTGCATCAATGGCGATATGGCGGGCAATATTCTGTCCAAGGCCGGCTGCGATAACGTTACCGATGATAACTTCATCTAAGTTTGCCGGATCAATTCCTGCCTGGGCGATGGTTTCTTTTAAAACAGTAGCACCCATAGTAGCTACATCTACGTTCATCAAAGAACCCATAAAAGTTCCGATAGCGCTGCGCTTTGCGGCAACAATATAAGCTTTTCTCATAGTTTTTTCTCTACTTTCTACTCAATTTTTGAGTTATGTAAGTAGATTCTATTCCATAAAAGAGAGAATTGTCAATTAATATGTGAAAAAAATAACTTGTGAAATAGTCCTCTTTTTTCACACTTTATTAGTGAAAAAACCGAAAAAAATAACTTGTTAAAAAATAAACAAGTTCATTGACGATAAAACGATAAAAAGTTAAAATTAGTTTGTTGAAAAACATTTTTTCATCATGCATCGATATCCAGAAAGTCGAGTAGATCAGAAAAGAAAGGAGAACTCATTTATGGATTTCAATTTAACAGAACAGCAGCAGATGATGCAGAAACTGTTCAGAGAAGTTGCGGAAAACGAAGTAAAAGAATTCGCAGCTGAAGTCGACGAAGACGAACGCTTCCCGAAAGAAGCCGTTGAAGTTTTCCGTCAGGCTAAGATGCTTGGTATTCCTTATTCACGCGAATACGGAGGAGCCGGAGCAGATTATCTTTGTTACATTTTAGCAATTGAAGAAATTTCCAAAAAGTGCGCAACCAGTGGTGTTGTATTATCCGCACATACATCATTAGGAACTTGGCCGATTGCTCAATTCGGTACTCCAGAACAGAAGAATAAATATTTACCTGACTTATGTTCCGGTAAACGTTTAGCTGCTTTTGGTTTGACAGAGCCAAACGCAGGTACCGATGCTGCCAGCCAGCAGACAACAGCCGTTCGTGATGGAGATGACTATGTAATTAACGGTACAAAGATTTTTATCACCAATGCCGGTGAAGCAGAAGTTTATATCATCTTCGCTATGACTGACAAATCTCTAAAAACTAGAGGTATTTCTGCATTTATTATTGAAAAAGGTACACCGGGCTTCACATTCGGTTTACACGAAAAGAAATTAGGTATCCGTGGTTCTGCTACAAGAGAATTAATCTTCAACAACGTACGTATCCCTAAGGAAAACTTATTAGGTAAAGAAGGACAGGGCTTCAAGATCGCAATGGCTACATTAGATGGTGGTCGTATCGGTATTGCTGCTCAGGCTTTAGGTATTGCCCAGGGTGCTATTGACGAAGTTATCCCTTATGTTAAGGCACGTAAGCAGTTCAAGACTCCGATTGCAAAATTCCAGAACACACAGTTCCAGTTAGCAGACATGCAGACAAAAGTAGATGCTGCCCGTTACTTAGTATATGCAGCAGCTATGAAGAAACAGGAAGGCAAGCCATATTCTGCTGATGCCGCAAAAGCTAAATTATTTGCAGCAGAAACAGCTATGGAAGTAACTACAAAAGCTATCCAGTTAATGGGTGGTTACGGTTATACACGTGACTTACCGGTTGAAAGAATGTTCCGTGATGCTAAGATCACTGAGATCTACGAAGGTACTTCTGAAGTTCAGAAGATGGTTATCTCCGGCGGAATGCTTCGCTAAGAAAGGAATACGATATTATGAAAATTCTCGTTCTAGTTAAACAGGTACCGGACTCAACTCAGATCACAGTTGACCCGGTAACAGGTACTTTAGTACGTGATGGTGTTCCTGCCATCATCAACCCGGATGATTTAGCAGGTATCGAAGCTGCTTTACAGTTAAAAGATGCCAATCCGGATATTGAAATCGATGTATTGACAATGGCTCTTCCTAGCGCAAAGGGAATGTTAAAGGAAATCTTAGCACGTGGTGCTGACAAGGCTTACTTATTAACTGACCGCCGCTTAGGTGGATCTGATACATGTGCTACAAGCCGTGCTATCGCTGCTGCTGCCAAGAAGATCGGTTACGATTTAATTATCGGTGGACGTCAGGCTATCGATGGTGATACTGCTCAGGTTGGTCCTCAGACTGCAGAGCGTTTAGGTATCCCTCAGATCACTTATGTTGACCAGATCATCGAACTTACAAATGAAAAGGTTACTGTTAAGAAAGCTCTTGAAGAAGAAGAACAGATCTTATCTGCAAAGCTTCCTGTATTGCTCACAACATTAACAGGCATGAACAAGCCTCGTTATATGAACTGCTGTGACATCGTTGATGTAGTAGCTGATGACAGCCGTGTTATCACTATGACATTTGATGATTTAGAAGGTGTTGATGTTACTACAGTTGGTTTAAAGGGTTCTCCGACTAACGTAAAACGTACATTCACAAAAGAAGTTTCTGCCGAAACTACAACTTACAGCGATTTCACTGCACAGCAGACTGCTGAATTCATCGCTAAGACTTTGAAAGAAAAGCAGTTAATTACGAAGTAGGAAGGGGAACAAGACATGGCAAAATTTGAAGGTTACAAGGATATTTATGTCTTTGTAGAACAGAAAAACGGAGTTATTGCGGAAGTAGGTTATGAATTAATCTCTGAAGCAAGAAAACTTGTTGCTTCCATTCCTGATATGGGCTTTAAAGTAGTTGGTATTTTACTTGGAAGCAATATTAAAGACAAAGCACAGGAAGTAATCGCTCACGGTGCTGATAAGGTGATCGTAGTTGATGATGAATTGTTAAAAGACTATTCTACACAGTTCTATACAGATGCAATCACTCAGATCATCGAAGCTTACAAGCCGGATTCATTATTAACAGGCGCTACCGTTTTAGGTCGTGATTTAGCACCGCGCGTTGCTGCAAGAATCAATGCCGGTTTAACAGCAGATGCTACAAAGATTGAAATCGATCTTGAAAAAGCTGCTGAAGGCGAAGCATTATTATTAGTTACCCGTCCTACATTTGGTGGTAACTTATTCGGTACCATCATCTGCCCGAACACTCGTCCGCAGATGGCTACTATCCGACCAAAAGTATTCGATATGGCACCTGCTGATGAAACTCGCACAGGTGAAGTAGAAGTATTTGAACCAAAATGGTTAACAACTGAACCGGAAATCTTTGTTGAAAAGATTGTTGAAAAGGTAGTTGAAGGCGTTGATATCACAAAGGCTAACATCCTTGTTGGTGCCGGACGTGGAGCTGAAGGCTGCTTAGACAAAGTTGAAGAATTAGCTAAGGAACTCGGTGGTGTTGTATCCGCTACACGTGCCGTTGTTGAAGATGGCTTCATGGACAAAGACCGTCAGGTTGGTCAGACTGGTAAAACAGTTCGTCCTGCATTATATGTTGCATGTGGTATCTCCGGTGCCGTTCAGCACGTTGCAGGTATGGAAAAATCTGATATGATCATCGCCATCAACCGTGACCCTCAGGCAGAAATCTTCTCTGTAGCTAACATGGGCTTTGTAGGTGATGTAAACGAAGTTCTTCCGTTATTAATCGAAGAAGTTAAAAAAGCAAAAGCTGCTTAATTAAAGGAGAAAAACAATGAAAGTTGGAATTATCGGCGCCGGTACAATGGGCCAGGGTATCGCTAAGGCTTTCGCACAATGCGATGGTTACGAAGTTGCATTATGCGATATTAAACAGGAATGGGCTGAAGGCGGAAAAGAAAAAATTGTAAGCGGTTATGAACGCTTAGTTGCTAAAGGCAAATTAACTCAGGAACAGGTTGACAGCATTGTTAACTCAATCACTCCGGGTTTAAAAGAAGATTTATGCGCAGACTGCGATTTAATCGTTGAAGCTGCATTTGAAGATATGGGTGTTAAACAGACTACATTCAAAGAATTGGATGCTATTTGTAAAGCTGACTGTATCTTCGCATCTAACACTTCTTCTTTATCTATTACTGAAATCGGTAAAGGTTTAAATCGTCCGGTTGTTGGTATGCATTTCTTCAACCCGGCTGACCGCATGAAATTAATCGAAGTAATCGCCGGTGTAAACACACCTGCAGATGTAGTACAAAAGATCAAAGAAATCTCAGAAGATATCAAGAAGACTCCGGTACAGGTTAACGAAGCTGCCGGCTTTGTTGTAAACCGTATCTTAGTTCCGATGATCAACGAAGCTGCATTCATTAAGATGGAAGGCGTTTCTGATATCGCCGGTATCGACTCTGCAATGAAGTTAGGTGCTAACCATCCAATGGGACCATTAGAATTAGGTGACTACATTGGTTTGGATATCTGCTTAGCAATCATGGATGTTCTTTATAAAGAAACAGGCGATTCTAAGTATCGTGCATGCCCGTTACTTCGTAAAATGGTTCGCGGCGGAAACTTAGGCGTTAAGTCCGGTAAGGGATTCTATATCTATAACGCTGACCGCACAAAAACACCATCTGACACAATCTAAGGAATCTATAGATTACTCCTTCGGGAGTAATCTATTTTAAAAAGGAGAAAATCATGGAAAACGTAATTTTAGAAAAACAGGGTCATGTATCCATTATTACTATCAATCGTCCAAAAGCTCTTAACGCTTTAAATACAGCTACTTTAAAGGATTTAGAAGAAGCTGTAAATACTGTTGCCGCTGATAAGGATACTTATGTAGCTGTTATTACCGGTGCCGGAGAAAAGAGCTTTGTAGCCGGTGCTGATATTGTTGAAATGAAAGACAAGACAGTAGAAGAAGCTGCTGAATATGGAGCTTATGGAAATAAGATCTTCCGTGCTATTGAAACATTACACTGCCCGGTTATCGCTGCTGTTAACGGCTTTGCGTTAGGTGGAGGATGCGAACTTGCTATGAGTTGTGATATCCGTATCGCTTCTGAAAATGCAGTCTTCGGTCAGCCGGAAGTAGGATTAGGTATTACTCCGGGCTTTGGCGGAACTCAGCGTTTAGCACGTATTGTTCCGGTTGGAATCGCAAAAGAAATGATCTTTGGCGCACGCAACATCAAGGCTGACAAGGCTTTATCTATCGGCTTGGTGAACAGTGTTGTTCCGGCTGAAGAATTAATGCCTACTGTTATGAAAATGGCTAACGGCATCGCTAAGAATGCTCCGATCGCTGTTGCACAGGCTAAGAAGGCCATCAACGAAGGTTTACAGGGCGATATCGATGCAGGTATCGCTATCGAAGTAAAAGACTTTGCGGATTGTTTCGCAACAGAAGACCAGACTTACGGTATGGAATGCTTCGTTAACCGCGTAAAAGAAAAAGAATTCAAGAATAAGTAATTGATATCCCGCTTTCATAGCGGGATTTCTATTTTTATGTTCTATTAAGGGAATTGAAATAAAATGTTGAACATCATATCGGAAAATGGTAAACTTTGCGCGTTAGGATAGTTTCCTAATAATTGAGGGGAGGAATTCTATGTTATTTTTTAAAAATGACTACGGAATCGGGTGTATAGATGAAATTCTGGAACTACTTGCCAAGGCAAATCCGGAAACCAATGCAGCGTATGGCTTGGATAAGTATTGCTTAAAAGCTGCCAATATCATTAAATCAAAAATGGTTGATCAAAATGTAGACATTCATTTTGCCAGCGGGGGGACACAGACCAACCAGGTAATGATCAAGGCTGCTTTAAGACCGTATGAAGCGGTGATTGCGGCTGAATCAGGTCATATCGCAACTCATGAAACAGGTTCTATTGAAGCAACCGGTCATAAGGTTATTACGGTAAACGGCAGTAACGGCAAGGTAACACCGGCAGCTGTAATCGCTGCATATGATGAACATATGCTTCAATTTGAACATATGGTTTATCCAAAAATGGTCTATATCTCCAATTCAACAGAATTAGGTACGGTATATACCCGTGCTGAACTTGAGGCATTACGAAATGTCTGCGACCGGTTAGGTCTCTATCTAATGATGGATGGTGCAAGAATTGGTGTTGCCTTAATGTCGGGTGTAGATTATACATTGAACGATATCGCAAGATGGTGTGATATGTTCTATATCGGCGGAACGAAAAATGGAGCCATGTTTGGGGAGGCTATCGTAATCAGTAACGACGATTTAAAGAAACATTTCCGCTTCTATTTAAAACAGGATGGCGCACTTCTGGCAAAGGGTTGGCTTTTAGGAATCCAGTTTATCGGATTGTTTGAAAACGATGCGTTCTATAAAGTGGCAGATCATTCCAATAAAATGGCTAAACAGATTCAAGAGGCACTGCCGACTTTAGGATATCCGCTGTTCATGCGATCTGACACCAACCAGATCTTTTTAACAGTTACTCCAAGCCAGTTTGAATATTTGAAACAATACGTTGATTTTGAAACGTGGATCATTCGTGATGGTGCGTATGTTATTCGTTTAGTGACAAACTGGTTAACTACCCAGGAAGAAGTCGACCAGTTGATTGCCTATTTGATGAAGGCAAAAGATATGAAATAAAAAGATGCAGACTGTATTAGTCTGCATTTTCTTGTTCATCGGTAAAATAATCTAGAAATAAGGGAGCTTCTTCGCCCCAGTCGAATTCAGTATGAGAACCATATTCTTTGACATTGTAGAAGACCTGAGCCTTTTTCCAGGATAATCGATTACCGATTTCGGTTACGATCTTGGTCTCCGGAATAAAGGCATGCATCGTATTTCCTTCCATAGCGCCCCATGAAATATAAAAGGAGCTTTTACTTAGATCCCCGGCATTTTCTACTTCTTCGATAAATTCATCCGCTGTCGGAATCAAATAGGGAGAAAGAGCTGCTGTTTTTGAATACACTTCCGGATATTTAATTCCGGCATAGAGAGCCATTTCACCACCGCACGAAGAACCGCAGATCCATGTATGATCTCTGTCTTTTTTTGTAGGGAAATGGCTATCGATATACGGCTTTAAATCATGGATGAAAAAATCCATCGTTTCATTTCCATATCCTTCAAACCAGCCTCCAAATTCAATGTCATAGAATGGATAAGGACTATATTCCATTAAACGGTCATTTCCGCGATGAGAGCATTCCTGTCCGACAATGATCAATTCAAAATCACATTCTCGAATGGTATCGGCCAGCCTCCATGACATGCCAAAGGATGCATCTTCATCATTGAAAAGATTCTGCCCGTCAAACATGTAGAGCACAGGATATGTCTTGCCGGATGTTAAATAATCATCCGGCAGATACATATGAATCGTACGCACATCCTTCAGTGCCCGCATTTTTAAATCAAATTTTAAGATCACTCAGCTTCAGCCATTCCCATTTTATAGAAGGCATCTCTTCTAGCCGGGCTTTCAAAACGGAATATGATCGAGCAATCGCCCATTGCGGATGCGAATGCCGGCGGTAAGTATTCTACACGAATGATCTCATTTTTGAATTCTTCAACAATTTCATCAACCGAATATTTATAGTTAATCGCATTTCTTCTTCCTAAGAAACCGGAAGATGCTCGATCGCCCTGCGGATAGTTTGTTTCGTTTTTCATCAAAACATCCGCCCAGATTTTATAAACATCCAAAGAGCCGGCAAAGTTCATAAATTCAGGTGCAAATCCTCCAGGAGGACGGAAGTTAACTTCTAAGCCAATCACATCGCCCTTTTTACCTAAGCCTTCCTTATCCTCCGTTAAACGGAAGTATTCCATATGGAAGAAACGGTTGGCAATGCCAAAGGCACTGACAGTGCGCTGTGCAACATCTCGCAGCTCATCAGAGATGGTAAATGTTGTATGGAAACCGATGCTTAACTGGTAATTGACGCTGTCCATAACATTTCCAACATATTCCGAGCTGTTCAAATAACGAATCTTGCAGTCCTTATCGGCAACCCCATCCAGTGTAAAAATATCACCTACGACAAACTCTTCCATAATATTCTGCCAGCCTTTTGACTGGTTGAAATATTTAATGGTTTCTTCATCGTTATGCAGGGAATAAGTAAAGCTGGCACCTACACCATGATCCGGTTTTAATACACATGGATAACCGACTTCATGTGCGAAGTCTAATGCTTCTTCTACCGTTTTTGGAAGGGCATAGCGGGCGGTTGCGATACCTGCCTTGTGATAATACTTTTTCATTGCAGCTTTGGATTGGAATTCATCAATCTGGGCAAAGCTGTATCCGGTTTTGACATTAAAGTCATCACGTAATCTGGCATCTAACTGCAGCCATGCTTCATTGTTGGATTCAATCCAGTCGATTTTTCCGTATTTAAAGGTAAAATAGCCTAAGGCTCTAACCATTTCATCATAATTGTTAAAATCATTTACTCTATAACATTCATCAATATTATCGCGGAGGTCTTGAGACATCCAATCATATGGAGTATCAACGACTGCTAAAACAGTAGCTCCATTTTGTTTAAGACCACGGCAGAACATCCAGGACTGTTCCGGATAATTGGCTGAAATAAACACAAAATTCATATCCATCCCTCACTTTCTGTTGATAATCGCATAGTAGACAGCACAAACTGTTTTCGCATCATCGATTTCACCATTTACTATCATTTGGTACGCCTTGTCCATATCAATCCAAATCGTATCGATATCTTCATCCTCATCCATGCTTAAACGATGGGAACTGATACTTGGTTCAACGGCTTCATAGATATAGATTCTCTCATCACAGAATCCCGGCGTTGTAACAATGGATTGAATCAACTTCAACTCCTTACATGTATATCCTGTTTCTTCATTTAATTCACGATACGCACAATCATAAGGATCTTCACCATAGTGCATTTTACCGGCCGGAATTTCCAGCGTTTCCTTATTGATGGCATGACGCATCTGTTTTACAAACAGGATCTTACGATCTTGTATCAACAAAATCGCAACACCGCCCGGATGACGGATGATGTCTCGGGGATATTTTTCACCTTTGATATCTACGTCCGTATGGATCATGTAAAACACATTTCCCTGATAGATGATGGTTTCATCGGTTCGATTATCATTTTTCATATCCAAAATTATAACAAAAAACCAGCATTCATAAAAGAATGCTAGTTAATTTCTTTCAATATTGCCATCGCAATGGCTTTACCGATTTTCTTTTGGAACTCCGGATTGGTCAAATTGTTGTAATCATCCTCATTGGTGAGGTAGCCGATATCAATCATGATCGTAGGAATCTTTTCATTATTCAAAATAGGGAAGTTTGAATAATGGTCACTGTCCAATCCTTCAAATTGTGAATAGTTAATCGCCGAAAGATTTTCATAGATGGAATTTCCTAAGGCAATCATTAAATCATTAGGATGGGTAAACAATGAAAATCCCTTTCGTAAGATATCGGAATCCTCATTACACTGAATACTGATCATATATAGGGCATTTTGTCCCTTAGCGTAATTGATCCGCTCATCAAATGATAAGACACCGGTTTCCGGATTGACATCCTCATCGCCTGTACGTGTATAAACGACTTTATAATCGGCCTTTGTCAAATATTCACCGATTGCCTGCACGATTTGAAGGTTAACATCCTTTTCCGGAAGCATGCCATCCTCATAGTATCCGTAATCTAAGCCACCGTTAGCTGCATCCAGACAGATGATTGCCTGGGATTCGCATTTGGACATATCAATGTTGTCATTGGTAATTAATCCTGCGGTAGAATCATCCTGCGGTACTGTTATATCATCATCGGACAGGGTACTGAGGCTTGGCTGAACGATGAGTGCCATAAACAAGGCAATAATTAGAAATATTAATGCTCTTTTCATTCAAAAACTCCTTTTGAGTGTGTAAATCATACCATACAAGGCAAAGAATGTGCATAGAATGAAGGCTTTTTTTTCATTTCGTTTCTTAGTTTCGAAGAAATTTGATATACTAGCGTGGGTGATCCTATGGAATTTAAAATCACAATTGATCAATTTGAAGGTCCTTTAGATTTAATGACCCACTTGATCAAAGAAAATAAATTAGACTTATTTGATTTAGACATGCTGACACTGGCTAATCAATATATTGCCTATATCCACCAGATGCAGGATATGCATTTGGAGGTAGCCAGTGAATATTTAGAAGAATTGGCCGGTTTGATCGAATATAAATCAAGAATGTTATTACCCCGCCAGGAACTGGAATTGGATGATAATTACGAAGAGACGGAAAGAGATAAACTCGTTTCGCGACTTTTAGAATATCAGCGGTATAAAGAAGTCACCGAATTATTAAAGGCAGAATATGAACTGCGCAAAAGGCATTTCACCAGAGCCCAGTCACCGTTAGTGGATGAATGGTCGACTCCGCAGGAATCTTTAGATCTTCCTTTACAATCACCATATGAATTGATGAAGGCGATGAAAAACATTATGGCCAGAACGGCTATATTAAATCCATATTCGACGCAGGTAACCATTAAGGAAGTATCTGTCGAAGACCGTATTGAAGTCATCAAATCGCGTCTGGAATATCGATATGATACGATTTCTTTTGAAGAGTTATGTTCGGATTGTTTTAATGTTCGTCTGGTTGTAGTAACCTTTCTTGCGATACTGGATCTAATACACACTAGGTGGTTGGATTTTTCTGTAGATGAAAATCATATCTGGGTAAGGAGAGTGAGAAACGATGAATCAAATTAAAT
>JAGAWH010000047.1 GCA_017941505.1 Faecalicoccus sp.
AAACACATCTGTCCGGTAAATTGGAAAGCCATAAACACAAAGCCAAAGAAATATAAATGCATCGCCGGGATACCGTACTTAATAATTTCCGGATCCGAGGTAAAGATCTTCATGATCGGTCCCGGGAAGATAAAGACAATTGCCCATGCCAATGCGGTATAGCCAACACCTACATAGGAGGTAAAGCGGATGGCTTCTTTTACACGATCATATAATCTGGCACCATAGTTGTATCCAAGTACCGGCTGGGCTCCGCTGGAGATTCCGGATACCGGTAAAGACAATATCTCACGAACCGAGTTAAGTACTGTCATAATTCCTACATATAAATCTCCGCCATACATCTGTAATGTAGAGTTACATACAATCTGTACGATGCTGTTGGTTCCCTGCATCACAAATCCCGATGTTCCAAGAGATACTATTTTTTTAACAATTTCAAAGTCTAACGGTAAATCGGATTTCTCAAGCTTTAAGACCGCCTTAGGTCCGGTCAAAAAGCGAAATACCCAAAAGGCAGAGGCCGCCTGGGAAATAACAGTTGCCAAAGCTGCACCTCTAACGCCCATTCCAAAAAGGAAAATAAAAATTGGGTCCAGTATAATATTGAGCACCGCTCCGATAATCGTCGTTAACATACCGATCCTAGGAAATCCCTGAGCATTGATAAAGGAGTTTAAGGCAACCGTTGCCATTGTAAAAAGAGTTCCTAAAAGATAAATACGAAGGTAAGCCTCAGCATAGACAACCGAGTTATCACTGGCTCCGAATAAATAAAGAATCGGACGGCAGAAAACCTGACCGAAAACCATTAATATAATACCGGTGATAAAGACAAGTGATACGACGTTTCCCATAATGTTTTTGGCATACCCTTCCTGTTTGCTGCCCCGGGCAATGGAAAAAAGCGGTGTACCACCATATCCATACAGGCAGGAAAAAGCCATAATCAATGTTACCACCGGAAACGTTAATCCGATTCCGGTCAAAGCCATAGAACCGACATTTGGTAAATGTCCGATATAAATACGGTCGACAATATTATATAAAAGCTGTACAAATTGTGCCAAAGTAAGGGGTATAGTTTGCGAAAGAATTACCTTCCATACTTTTCCCTTCGAAAAATCTCCTGACATAAACATTCTCTCCCATCTAAGAAGTATTATAATCCAAATCGAAATGAATGCATAAAAAAACGCAGGTGTTAAGCCTGCGAGAGAAAAGGAGAACTGACTTGTCGAACGAATCAGTTCACTATATGAAGGACAGAGGAGTTTCAAAAGGATTTTTTCGGGAAAATATTTCTGCCTGTCACTTCATACGGTCTCGATTATAAGCCACTTTATTTTAAGAATCAAGCTGACAAATGTCATAAAAAGAATAGAATGGTGTGGTCCATTCTGTCATTGTGTATTAATCTAAGTCAGCTCCGTTCGATGCGATAACCTTCTTATACCAGAAGAAAGAGTCCTTGCGAGATCTAGCCATGGAACCTTTTCCTTCATCATCCATATCTACATAGATAAATCCGTAACGTTTTCTCATTTCGCCGGTTCCTGCAGATACTACATCGATGCAGCCCCATGTTGTATAACCAATCAAATCTACGCCGTTTTCAATTGCTTTATCCATAGCTTCAATATGCAGGCGATAGTAATCGATACGGAACGGGTCGTGAATAGATCCGTCTTCTTCTACGGTATCATAAGCACCTAAACCATTTTCTACTACCATAAGCGGTAAATGATAACGGTCATAGATCATTTCCAGATAATACTCTAAACCATCGGCATCCGTTGCCCAGCCCCAGTCAGAGTATTTCAGATATTCATTTCTTGCTCCGGCTGAGAAGTTGCCACCAACTTTATCCTTTACCTCATGTGTTGTTACAAGGTTAGACATGTAGTAAGAGAATGTATACATATCTACAGTACCGGCAGCCAAATCTAACATATCTTCTTCTGTGATGTCTAACTTAACATTATGTTCATCCCATAAACGCTTGCAGTAAGATCCATATTCACCTAAGCACTGTACATCTGAACAATAGAAGATATTCTTTTCCCATGTATGACGGCATGCCAGGATATCCTTTGGATCGCAAGTTGCAGGATACCATGTGATACCGCAGATCATGTTGCCGATCATGTTGGATGGATCAATCGCATGACCGATCTGAACAGCCTTTGCGGAAGCTACAAACTGATAATGTAAGTGCTGATATGCATCCTGATAAGCAGAATCCGGCAAATTGCCGCCCATATCCAGGAATTGGATTGTGTTGTTGATTTCATTAAATGTTAACCAATTATGAACTAAACCCTTATACTCTGTAAAGCAGGTAGTTGCGAAACGTACAAAGTGATCGATCGTCTCTCTGTTTAACCAGCCGCCGCAATGCTCTTCAAGATATAACGGTGTATCAAAATGCCAAATAGTTACCAGCGGTTCAATACCGTATTTGTGCATCTCTTTAAACATATCACGGTAGAATTCAACACCTTCTTTTAACGGTTCTTTTTCAAGTCCTGTCGGGAATAAGCGGGACCATGAAATAGACATACGGAACTGTTTGAATCCCATTTCGCCGAATAATGCGATATCTTCTTTATAATGATGATATCCATCTACTGCTTCGTGGTTTGGATAATGATATTCATCCAATACGGCATACTTTGCACCTTCAGGAAGTTTCTGTCCTCTTGTCAAAGTACCATGTTTGCCGTCTTTATCGATATAAGTGATTAAACGCGGTGTATTTACGGTACCACCTGTTGTAACATCGGTCATAGCAGGGCCTCTGCCACCGATATTCCATCCTCCTTC
The DNA here is from genome assembly GCA_017941505.1 of Faecalicoccus sp. The sequence goes on from JAGAWH010000047.1 coordinate 2,827, forward strand.
CCATTGATTAGCAGCTACTGCGCCGCCCCATAAAAAACCTTTTGGAAATGCCATAATAATATTCTCCTTTTCGCATATAATATTTTAACATTTTTGAAAGCGATTTCATATATAATGTTGTAGAGGTGATTTATATGTTATCAGCGAAAGAAGCAATGGAAAAATTAAAAAACGGAAACGAAATATACATTTCAAATGATCACAGCATGACCAATATTTCCCATGAAATAAGACAGGATGTCCTTGTGAATGGGCAGCATCCTTATGCCGTTATCGTTTCCTGCTCCGATTCCCGTGTCATTCCCGAAGAAATCTTTTCAGCAGGTATCGGTGACTTATTTGTGATTCGCGTTGCCGGCAATGTCATTGATGATCATCAATTAGGCAGTATTGAATACGCCACCGAACATCTTGGCTGTAAGCTGGTATTGGTCCTAGGACATAACCATTGTGGAGCCGTAGATGCAGCCATCAATCACGACCCGCAAGGATATATTAAATTTATTACCGACGAAATTGTGAAAGCCATCAAGGATGAAAAAGACGATTATACTGCCTGCTGCATGAATGTGGATTATTGTGTTCAAATGATTGAAAAGAGCTTCATTATTGAAGAGGAAGAGCAGCATGGACTGGTTGTTACCGGAGCTGTTTATCAATTAGAAGATGGTAAGGTCAACTTTGATTACCGTTCTAAAATAAGATTGAAGTAATCATGGCAAAGCTATACTTTCGATATGGTGCTATGGACTCCTCTAAAACAGCCAATGCCTTGATGGTTGAATACAATTATTTCGAACGTGGTAAAAAAGCCTATCTCTGTAAACCAAAGCTCGATACCAGAGATGGTGAAAATATCATTCAAAGCCGGATTGGGCTTAAAAGAGAATGTTTCTTTGTCGAAGATCTAGTCACACTAAGCGATGATACCATTAAACAATATGACTGCATTATTGTCGATGAAGCCCAATTCTGTAAGAAAAGCGATATTGAATTTTTTACCCATATAGTGGATGACTTAGAAATACCTGTGATCTGTTACGGGCTCAGAACCGATTTTCAGCTCAATTTATTTGAAGGCTCTTTATGGTTACTGGCATGGGCGGATGTGATTGAAGAGATCAAAACTGTCTGCTGGTGTGGTAAAGGAGCTTCCTGTAATACCCGGATCAATGAAAAGGGCGAAATTGTAAAGACAGGAGAACAGATTGAGCTAGGCGCTAACGATAAATATATCGCATTGTGCCGTAAACATTATAAAGAAGGAAATATCGGTCCTAATCACAATAAATAAAGGAAAATAAGATGATAAACGGAAACCTGGATCAATTTCTGGATACCGGATGGTATTGTGAAGCCACATTATATTTAGACGGTTATATTTACTGGTGTGAAGGATTTACCGATTTTAATAAAAATGTGACCTACCATTTTATGGATAAATGGAGAGCAGTCAACGAAGACAATCTGTATTATCATTCCATCTTGGAAAAAGATGGAACAATACATCGGTCTCGTGTCTA
>JAGAWH010000048.1 GCA_017941505.1 Faecalicoccus sp.
CGATCCTTCAAGAAAGATCCGGTGACGACAGCGAAGTGGACACACCTGAACCCATCCCGAACTCAGAAGTTAAGCACTTCAGCGGCGACAATAGTTGGGCCTGCCCCTGCGAAGATAGCACGTTGCCGGGTCCTTTTTTTTTACTTGAAAGAAGGTGAATGTATGAATCAGGAAGAATTTCAAGATACGATTATTGCGGCTTTAGAACACAATGATTGGAATAAAGCGTATTCGCTTTTAATGGATTATTATGACCAGTTTGGCTCTGATTATTTCTATTTAATTTCTTTATCGGATGTTCTTCTGCATAGGGAAGAATATCAGGATGTGATTATTTTATTAAGTGAATTTGAAGATAAAAATGATCTTTTGGCAAATGAAAGACTGGCGGATGCATATCTCGGATTAGGGTTTTATGAAAAGGCTCTTTCTAAGCTTGAATCACTTCCTAATGAAGACAATCCTGATTTACTGCATTCATTTTATTTAAAGGGAATGGCTTATTATCTTTTAGGCCAGTACGAGGATGCACTGGATTGTTTTGAAGATATTCTTTTAGAAACAGAGGACCGTGATACTTTATGCGCAGCTGCTCTTGCCTATGGGCATATTGATGAAGATAAGCGCGCACTCGAGTGTCTGGAAAAGTTAAGTATTTATCCGGAATATTTATCACAGGTCTTACCCGAATTTCTTGAAATGGATGAGGATGATATCTTTGAGCAGGGAATTGAGTATTTAAAAGACTCACCGAGTCTGTATTATCATCTTTTAGCCTCCTTATATTTTTATCGTTCCTGGTATGATGAAGCACTTTCTGCAATCAATAAATCTTTGGAACAGGGTAAGGATATTCACTCTTTATTTTTAAAGATGTGCATCTTAACGGAGCTGCATGATGATAAACAAGTTAAGATGGTTCAACAAGAAATACTCGATACACCTTTTGATATCTCGGATTTTGATGATTTCTTCTTGGTTCGAAGTACCCTTGACAAGCTGTATCCGGCTTTAAACGCAGAAAAAGAACATTACATTCACTTATGGATGTCTCAGGTTAATACTGTCGAATCGTATTTTGATCTGGGATATTACTTAGATGATCATTTATATTCGGATCTATTGAATGAATTATTAAACGATATGGATGTTCCGACATTCTACTATATGCGGGATGCCAACCGCTATCAGGATCTTACCGTGGATTGGTACTTTATGAACCGCCTCTACGAAGAAGCCTATGATTATCTTGTATCGATCACCTATCGAAGAGATGCAGGCTATTACCGTAATTTAGCGCTTAGCTGCGGTTTTATGGGAAAATGGGAGAAGGTCTTAAACTATGCCAAAGATGCCATGCCCGATGGTATAGCAGCCGTTCTAGGCATACAGGCAGCTACCATTTTAAAGGATGATGACAGCATACAGTTCTTTAAGGATTCTATGGAAAAGGCAAGAGGCTCGATCTTTGATTCGAATATGTATTGTTACGATAACTATTTAGAGACCGGGGTTTTTCTACTGCCTGAACGTAAATAATGTTATAATATGCCCATGAAGTTTAAAGAATGGGCATTATTTTTTTGTATAATTATCGGCATCTGGGCTGCGGCAGGAATATATATTCATAATCCGATTATTTTACCGATGCCAACAGAGGTCATCAAACAGATGATACTGCAGGTTAGCTCTGCTTCTTTTTATATAGCTTTATTATCCACGCTGGTACGTGCTTTTCTATCGATTCTTATTTCATTGATGGCAGCGTTTCTTTTCAGCTTTTATGCCCGGAATCATGAAATGTTCTATCGCTTTTTTGAAAAGGCTCTGGTGATTGTTCGAAGCATTCCCAACGTGACTTTTGTGATCTTATTGATGTTCTGGGTAAAAAGAGAAATAAGCGTATATATTGTTGCCTTTCTTTTATTGTTTCCGGTTTTATTTGATATTTTATACCAGGCTTTAAAGGAAATCGAAACAAAATGGAAGGATGTATTCACAATATATCCGCAGCGCTTTTTATCCCGTTTTAAATATGTATATCTGCCTATGCTTAAAAGCCCATTGAAGGCAGGACTTAGCTCTGCAGCTTCTTTGTCCTTTAAAGTATGTGTGATGGCAGAAATACTGGCTTCGGTATCAAGTGGGATCGGACGGGGCATGCAGTTGGACCGGCTGGATCTAAATCTTGCCGGAGTGATGGCCTGGACGATTTGGTTGTTGATTTGTGTATATATTTTTAATAAACTAATTTTAAAGATACTGGATTATTTATGCAGATAAGGAGTTATCGTTAAGCTCTCGTTTTCTTTGCACAACTATATAAAAGTTGTCAATTTATATTCATGCAAAGCTTAATAGCGAGGTGATTTAAATTGGAAAAGAATATCTACAGACCGCATGAATTTGCTGAATTACTCGGTGTTTCGGTCAGTACCCCGCGTAGATGGAATAGAGAGAATATCTTGGCTGCACATCGCCCACCGGGACAGGTTTGTTCGCTTCGGCTTCTCATGGTTTGAAAAGCTTTGTCAGAAGTTCGGCAACGGGATTATCGTAGTCAATAACGAAACACTTTCTCCAGAGGAAGAGCTGGTGTCGGATATCGTATCAATCCTTCATGTATTCTCGTGCCGATTGTATGGATTACGTAAATATAAAAAGATGATTCGGGAGGATGAGGACTTTGTTAAAATGCTATAAAACAGAAATTGATCCTACCTGGGAACAAAAGAATAACATTAACCGGACGATCGGTACATGCCGATATGTATACAATTTTTTCCTTGAGCAGAATAACAAGCTCTATGAAGCCGGTGAAAAATATATGAATGCATACGCCTTTTCGAAGTGGATGAATAACAAATTCCTTCCTGAACATGAAGAGCTGAACTGGATCAAGGATGTGAGCACTAAGTCTGTAAGGAAGGCTATCGATAATGCAGATACTGCATTCCAACGCTTTTTCAATAAGATAAGTGACCAGCCAAATTTTAAGAAAAAGGGTGTTTCGGATCCAACGATGTATTTCGTCCGAAATGGCGAGAAACAGCCTATCCGATGTGAAAGACATCGTATCAAGATACCCACACTTGGATGGGTAAGGATAAAGGAAAAAGGCTATATCCCGTTAGAAGGTATCATCAGTGGTTCGATATCCTTAGAAGCTGGAAGGTACTACGTTTCGGTCATGGTTGAGGAGCTAGATCATGCTTTTGATTCTTCATATGGTGCCGGCATTGGGGTTGATCTTGGAGTCAAGGATCTGGCTATCGTATCGGATGGCCGCAAGTTTGAGAATATCAACAAATCCAAGAAGATGCGTAAGCTGGAGAAGAAGCTGAAGCGGGAGCAGCGGAAAAAGAACCGGATGTACCTCGACTATAAGGTGAGGAAGAAAGAAGACAATGGAGCATCCCAAAAAAATTTAGATAAACAGAGGCTGAAGATTCAGAAACTTCATAAGCAAATGAACAACATTCGTATTCATCACGAGAACAAGGTAATAATGGAACTGGTGAGAACCAAGCCGGAATACATTACTATCGAGGATCTCAATGTGAGAGGTATGATGAAAAACAGACATCTGGCAAAAACAGTTTCCGAAGAACGATTTAACTGCTTTATCACCAAGCTGAAAGCGAAATGTCATCAACTGGGCATCGAGGTCAGAGTGGTCAACCGCTGGTATCCATCTTCCAAAATGTGTCCGTGCTGTGGAAATATAAAGAAAGACCTAAAGCTTTCTGACCGAATATATCGGTGCGAGTGCGGATATATTGCAGACCGCGATATCAATGCAGGCATCAATCTGCGTAATGCCGTTGAATTCAGCATTGCTTAAAATTTACATGCTTTGACAGGGAATATCCTGCCTTAATGAATAATGTGATACCGGTGGCTTGCCGGGAATCGGGGCAATGCCCCACCGCCTGTGGAGTGCACAACCAATTGTGAGTAGAGAGACTGGAGCAATCTGTCCTCAAAAGCATGCACGATGAAGCAGGAAGAGATGCTCATGAGGGCTCTCAAGTCGAAAAACTTATCATCATTTAAATATGTTTTGATAAGTTTTTAGGAGCAGTTTTTTATGGCGCTTGTCAGTATATTGGTACCAATGTACAACGTGGAGGATTATCTGGCACGGTGTTTAAAATCATTGGTAAAACAGACATATGAACCTATTGAAATCATATTGATCGATGATGGCTCAACCGATGGCACAATGGATATTGCCCGTGATTATATGCGAAGATATCGAAATATCCGCCTATTCACCTATGAGAATGCCGGTATTTCAACCGCCCGCAACCGCGCTTTAAAACACGCAACGGGAGACTATATCATGTTTGTGGACAGCGATGATTATATCGAGCGCAATATGGTACAGGAAATGATGAAGATCATGATCAAACAGGGCTGCGATATTGTGGTATGTGGGTTTGTGCATGAATGGAAATACGCATCGCTGTATCGCAAGGTATGTCCAAAGGGCACCATGACATCGCTGGAGGCATTACATTCGCTTGTTGAGAACAAGGGAATGAACAACTATCCATGGGCGAAGCTCTATAAGCGAAGCTGTTTTAAGGATGTCAATTTTCCGGAAGAGGTCAAGGGATTTGAAGATACCTATACGGTATTTAAGTCAATCTGTAATGCCAGCCGCATCGGATCAACACCAAAGCGTTTTTATCATTATTGCCAGAGAAAAGGATCCCTTACCAACAAGATGGATCTAAAGACGGTCTATGATATGCGAAGAGCCTATGAATATCAGGCAAAATGTTTAAAACGATGGTATCCGGAAGAGGATTGGGCTTTTGATGAACATTATTTCAATTCTGATATTATGATCCTGTATACGATGTTGACAGGATATGATAAAGGGGACGATGTACACTTTATTCCGGGTGATATCAATTGGCAGCGCATCGATCCGCTTCGTAAGGCCGGCTACAATATTGTTGAAAAAGTAGTGGACATGAAATTTAAAGAAGAAAACAAATAAGCAGGCAAAAAAGGCCTGCTTCATTGTATTTTAAGAGGAAATTAGGTAAACTAAAGTCGTTTGAGGTGAATAGTATGGCATTTGAATCATTAAGTGAACGATTAAGTCGTGCGTTAAAGAATATTACAGGTCAGGGTAAACTGACAGAAAAGAATATGAACGATATGTTACGTGAAGTTCGTCTTTCCTTATTGGAAGCCGATGTTAACTATCACGTAGTACAGAAGTTTATCGAAAACATCCGTGAAAAGGCTATGGGACAGGAAGTTATCGATTCCTTAAATCCCGGCCAGATGGTTGTAAAGATTGTCCATGATGAAATTCAGGAGTTATTAGGCCAGGAAGATGCCCGCATCCATTTTAAGAAAAACGGTATCACAACCATTATGATGGTTGGTTTGCAGGGTACAGGTAAAACAACGGCTTCCGCCAAGATTGCAAGATACTGCAAGCAAAGATTATCCAAGCGTGTATTGTTGGTGGCATGTGACGTAGTGCGTCCGGCTGCCATTGAACAGTTACAGACACTCGGACAATCTATTGATGTAGATGTATTTACTTTAGGACCGGAAGTATCTGCAGTAGAGACTGCCCGCCAGGCTATGGCCTATGCCAAAGAGAGACAGAAAGATCTTGTCATCTTTGATACGGCCGGACGTCTCCACGTAGATGAAGAGTTGATGAATGAGCTTTCGGATATGAAGACTTTAGTACAACCGGATGAAATCTTATTGACCGTGGATGCGATGACCGGTCAGGATATTATCACGGTTGCCCAAGAGTTTAACGAACGCTTACAGATTACCGGTTTAGTAGTCACCAAGATGGATGGCGATGCCCGCGGTGGTGGATTGTTATCCGTAAGAAGCATTACATCGGTTCCGGTATTGTTTGTATCGAGCGGCGAAAAACTCGAGGATCTGGAAGAATTCCATCCGGACCGCATGGCTGACCGTATTTTAGGTATGGGCGATATCATGACCCTGGTTGAACAGGCTCAGGATAAGATGGATATGGACCTCCAGCAAAAGACAGCAGACCGTATGATGGCAGGTATCTTTACCTTTAATGATATGCTGGATCAATACCGCCAGATGTCTAAGATGGGCTCCATGCAGAAAATGCTGAACCTGGTACCGGGTTTGAATAAGATGGTCAAAAATTTTGATGATGATAAGGCAACTGCCGACATGAAAAAGAATGAAGCCATCATTTTATCCATGACTCCATACGAAAGAGAAAATCCGAAAGTATTGAAGGCAAGCCGTAAATCCCGTATTGCCAAGGGTGCCGGTGTTAAGGTTATGGATGTCAATAAACTGTGCAATCAATTGGAACAGATGCAGACATTAACCAAAATGATGAGCGGCGGCGGATTACCGGATATGCGAGCCTTACAGAATGCCCAGATGCGCGGGGGAGGACTTCCGGGTTCTTCAAAGCATGCCGGCAGCAAGAAACAGAAGGTAAAAAAGAAAAAGAAGAAAAAATAAACTGTAAAGCAAAATTACTTGACAGAACTAGTGGTGCTTGGTATGATACACGAGCAGAAAGAAATGGAAGGTAATATATATGGTAAAATTACGTTTAAAAAGAATGGGTAAAAAGCACAGCGCTTTTTATCGTATCGTAGCTGCGGATTCTAAGAGCCCGCGTGATGGAAGAATTATTGAAGAATTAGGAACTTACAATCCTGTAGCCAAAGACAATCAGGTTACTTTAAATAAAGAACTTGCATTAAAATGGTTAAAGAATGGTGCTAAACCGACAGATACAGTTCGCAGCATTTTATCTCACGAAGGTGTCATGAAAGAATTTCATGAATCAAAAATGGCGAAGTAATAATGGTTGATTTAGAAAAGACATTATTAGATCTCTGCACACCGCTGGTAGAAGATACAAATTCTTTGTCTGTAAAGACAATGACAAGTTCCAATGAGAATGAAATCTTATTGTATGTTTATGCCAACAGTGAAGATGTAGCACGTTTGATTGGACGCAAGGGTTCTATGGCCTCCAGCATCCGTCAGATGATGTCCATCGCCGCAAGAGACGCTCACAAAAGAGTATCTGTTAAATTTGAATCTTACTAGGATGTGATCACA
>JAGAWH010000049.1 GCA_017941505.1 Faecalicoccus sp.
AATCCGTTTTTGAAGCTTTAAACGGACTTATGAGAATTCCGTTTCATTTTGAGGCAGTCGGTTCTCAGATTATCCATTATGACCCGGAAGAATTCGAAATACCAGGAAAGAGGAGGAGTTAAATGCAAGCAGTTATATTAGCGGGTGGAAAAGGAACACGTATTTCATCCATATCCGATTTGCCAAAACCATTGATTCCTGTTGATGGGATTTCGGTTATTGACAGAACAATTTATCAATTAAAGTCCTACGGTATTAACGACATCATTATTACCGGTGGATATAAATATGAGATGTTAGTCGAACATTTTCGAAATAAACATACAGCAGACCTCCGCATGTTTATCGAAGAAACGCCTCTTGGAAGTGCAGGAGCTCTGTATCATATCGCCGATTGGATTACAGGAGATTTTCTTTTAATCAACGGAGACCTTATTTTTGATATTGATTTAAATCGTTTTATTGCCTTCCATGAGGCACATACAGACGGGAACAGTATCAGTATCTGCGTTCATCCCAATTCTCATCCGTATGACAGCGCCATTGTAGTAACGGAAAATGACCGCGTAAAACAATGGATTAAAAAAGATGAAGAGAGAGGATGGTATCAAAATCTGGTTAATGCCGGAATCCATATTCTTCCGAAATCAATTCTGGAAGATATTCCATATGAGAAGGCAGACCTCGATACGGATGTCTTAATACCGCACATCGACAATATGTTTGCTTACCGGACGCCGGAATACATCTCCGATATGGGCACACCTGAGCGATATGCAAAAGTAGAAGAAGATGTGAAAAACGGCGTTGTAACAATGAAAAATCTGAAATACAAACAGAAGGCAATCTTCCTTGACCGCGATGGCGTTATTAACAAATACAAAGGATATATAAAGAATATAGATGATTTTGAACTGATAGAAGGGGTCGCTGATGCGATTACGGATTTCCATAAGATGGGATACCTCGTTATTGTCGTGACTAATCAGCCCGTTATCGCAAGAGGTGAGTTGACAGAAGACGGACTGGATGAAATTCATCGAAAGATGGAGACACTTCTGGGACAGGAAGGAAGCTATATTGATGCTTTGTATTATTGTCCTCATCATCCTGATGGCGGATTCCCAGGAGAAAGACCTGAATTAAAATTCGACTGCGAATGCAGAAAACCAAAGCCCGGAATGCTGTTTGATGCACGGGATAAATTCAATATTGATATAAAACAATCATGGACAATTGGCGACAGTAAGCGAGATGTAGAAGCTGGTAAAAATGCGGGAACCAATACAATTTTACTTGAAGACGGAATCACTCTTAAGGACGCCACTGAAATTGTCAGGAAGGGTCAACATGTATTATCTAAATCAACTAATTAACCGATATCCATCCCTGATATTGGCAAAAAAAGATATAGGAAGTGCTTACGAATGTATCCTGCAGTCCTATAAAAAAGGCGGAAAGTTATTGATTGCCGGGAATGGTGGTTCTTCCGCAGACAGCGAACATATGGCTGGTGAGCTCATGAAAGAGTTTACCATTCCGCGTACGCTTAATCAGAAACTGAAGAAAAAACTTATCGAAACAGATGAAAACAGAGGTGAATTCCTGGCTAACACATTAGAAATGCCATTACCGGCTATTCCATTGACAGGTATGGACTCTTTCTCAAGTGCATGTCTGAATGATATGAAATGCGATATCGTGTTTGCCCAGAAGGTTCTTGCATTAGGGAAAAAAGGTGATGTGTTTCTTGGAATATCTACATCGGGCAACAGCCAGAATGTCGTTGATGCCGCGATTGTAGCAAAAGCCCTTGATATAAATGTGATTGGAATGACAGGAGTTGAAAGAAGTAAACTTTCAGAAATTTCAGACATTTGTATCCGTGTTCCGGAAAAGGAGACTTATCGAATCCAGGAACTTCATCTTCCGATATACCACTGTATCTGCCAAATGCTGGAATCTTATTTCTTTGAGGAGGCCAAAGGTCAATAACCCCACCCAAACGCCATTGGCGTTCTGGATGGGGCTTGCAGGAGAATGATATAGGACGGTAAGAAACCATATCTAAACCTGTAAGCCCGATTGATAAGCCAGAGTGCACCAAGAAACTACATGTTGCACTACGTTATCTGTGAATCTTTCTTCGGAAAGTGTAATAGGCACC
>JAGAWH010000050.1 GCA_017941505.1 Faecalicoccus sp.
AACCAAGTGCCAAACGACTATCGAACAAAGTGAAAAAGAAGCAGCAGAAATCAAAAAACGAGGAAGCAAAAAAGTCATATAAATATAAGAAAAGGGCTGAAAAAACCTCCAGTTAATTTTGGAGGTTTTTACACAGCCCCTGTCATATGACCTTTCAATATATTTGACCATTCATGGTCAAACCTTATCTTAACAAATAGATTCCCTTTTATTTCATCACGACATCAAAGGTTCCGGCAAAACGTACCGTATCCATTTTTTCAATCTGTTCAATTTGTTTAGCAGTGATTCCATCCTCTTTAACGACTTCAATCACATAATAATACTTCCCGAGTTCACTACCTTCAGGGCGGTCATGTAAGGCGACAAGTTCCAATCCGGATTGATGGATTTCTACGATGATATCATCGATTTGATCCGCATTACAGGTGGCCACAAATACCGCATGTGAGTAAGCTCCCTTTGCGGACGGTTCTTTAGAAAGAACATAGAACCGTGTTTTATTGGTGTCGGTAATCTGGACATTTTCGGCAAGGACATCTAAATGATAAATATCAGCAGCGCCCGGTGCCGAAACGGCAGCTATTGTCAGATCCTGTGTTTCCGATACATAACTTGCCGCAGCTGCCGTACTGTCCATCTCCTGTTCTTTGGCATTCGGTAAGTTTTCTTCACGCCATTTTTTTGACTGGGTCAAGCCCTGAACATGGGAACAGACAAGCTGAATATCTTCTAACTTTGCTCCGGGTACACCTAATAAAGTCTGCGAAATAGGAATCACAACTTCTCCTACCACATATACATCTTTCTGTGATATTAATGCATCCACATAATTGGTGACCGGACCGCCAATCGTATTTTCCTGCGGGATCACACCGTAATCAGCGCTTCCGTCCAAAACATCACTGATTGCTTCATCTACAGTTTTTTTCGGATTATAGGTATCCGAATCGGTGAAAAAGTATTTAGCTGCTTCTTCGGTATACGTTCCTTCCGGTCCCAAATAACTGATAATCGCATTTTCCTTAATTGGTGTTTTTTCCGGTTTCTCTACAGCAGCAGAGCTGCATCCTGATATAAGAAGCAATCCGGCAATTGTTAAGGTTGTTAATTTATTCATATCTAAACTCCAAAAAATAAAATTCTAGTCGAAGGCAGAATCAAGACAATAAGAATCGCAAGATATGCTGCCAGCTTTAATAAAGGAAACGCATTGATTATTCCCTTTAATTTAAATGCCACAGACGCAATGGAAAAAAGCGTAAATCCAAGCGCAATCCAATAATTCAGTGCGTTTCCTGCTTTAAAAATCGCATAAGCAGTAATCCCCTGAACAATACCGACCACAAAGGTCACAAAGCCCATTTTTCTGGCAAAGGCATCTAAATCCTTTATCTTTGATACAAAAGAATCCGAAAGTTCTAATGGATTAAGTTTTCGATTTCCTTTCATATACATGATGCCTGTCACTATGCTGAAAATGCAGAGGACAGAATAAAATATTCCGGACGCAATCAATACTATATTTCCGCTGTTGAATCCAATCATTATTTCTTGTCCCCTTGCTCTACTGCCTTGATATCATTGGCATTTGCACTTTTTAAGGCATATGTATCATAGGCAGGGCTTTCCGGCAATAACATCTCCAGACAGGAAATCGTCTCGATGCGTCCGGTTAAAGATTTAGCGCTTACATCAAAGATATGACCTCCAAAGCTTTTGTCCTTTGAAATAAAGTGCAGATGCCATCCGGCTGCATTGATTCCATCCATATAATCCGGGAAATATACCGCTACAATGGTTCCCTCGATATTCTCAAAGGTAAAATCTTTCTGTCTGTCTTTAAGCAGTTCGTTCAACTCGACATGATGGGTATGTAATCCGGATTCAGAGCGTGCCTTAACAATTTCGAATTCACCATCGATGCGGGCGATATGCATGCTGTTGAGAGTAAAGTGGTTATCAATATATTGATCTAATAATTTTTTTAATTTATTGATATTCGGGATATCTTCAAAAAACAGATTTCTATCTCCCTGGCAGGTTGTGATGACCGCAAACGGAATTCCCATATCCGGATCTGCCTTTTTCACATGTCCTTTTTCATCCGCCTGATAACAATTTCCTCCTACAACGATCATCTCACCGTTTACATCTTCAAAGGTTCCTAAACCGATATTTCCGTATTCCATGAATTCTTTTACTTTTATAACTTCTCTTGTATAACCTAACGCCAGTGCCTGCAGCGTTGATACCTGATACATTTTATTTCGCACATGATCCTCCATATTTAATTTCTTCTTATCCATTATATTCAATTTCAATAGGATAATCCACATTCAGACCAAAAACAAAAAAAAGCAGAGAACGTTCAAATCCTCTGCAAATATAAGATTTAATCTTTCTGTTTTGCCCGATATTTCTTGCAGGCATCCTTAAAGTGCTCTATGAAAGTATCAGCTGCCTGTTTAACACGGGGATCATCCGGATTCATCATATCATAAGCATGGTAAAATCCCGGATAGACATCCACTTCAGCTTCTACACCAGCCTCTTTCAAATTCTTGATATAGGTTAATGTTTCCTCATAAAATGGCTCTATATCCCCTACAAAAGTATAACAGGCAGGAAGTCCTTGATAATCTTTTCTGCGGGATGGCGAGGCATATGCCGGTATTTCATTCCCTTTTATCCATCTAAGATACATTGACCAACCCATGTGATTTCTTCTTGTATTCCAAATTTTTTCATGATTATCTTTAGAGGAACTTGTATCATAGCAGTCAATCATAGGATATAAAGGCATTTGATAAGCGATATTTACACTGCCTAAATCTTTGGCGTACATGCATAGTGCTGCAGCTAATCCTCCTCCGGCACTTTCTCCTCCAACCATAATTTGATCAGCATAAATTCCCAACTTATCTGCATGCTCCTTCATATAGACAAGGGCTGCATGGCATTGCCTTAAAGCGACAGGATAAGGAGATACAGGAGCTAATGAATAAGCAGGTGATACTACAACGGCCCCACCTTTTACGACAAGATCAATGGCTCTTGTCATATATACCATCTTTGCCATACCGGTCGTATACCCTCCGCCATGGATCCAGAGCACCCCGGCAGATTGAGTATGATTTTCCGGTTTCACAATTAACAGTTTTAATTTTTTCCCATTGTAATCAATAGAAACAGTTTCTTCGATAACGCCTTTTGGCTTTTTCCATGTGAGCTTCATATCCTAAATTATAAATAATCTAAAAAAAATATTCTACAAAAAAACTGCAGCGAATAAACTGCAGTTCTCAAATCATTATTTATTACAGTTCCAACAGTGTATTGAAGGCATCTCTTCCTGCTTCAAAAGCATTGCTGGTCTTTACGCTGCCTCCAATCGTATGAACTTCGCATAGATCTTTTAATTCATCTGCTAAACTGTTATCAGGGCGATATCCAAAAGCTAAAATAACCGTTTTTGCCGGAATAGAGAATACTTCTCCATCCTTTTCTACAACCACTGCATCCCCAGTAATTTCTTTTACTTTAGCTCCGGTATGTACATCGATATCGTACTCTTTAATCTGCTTTAAGAAATTAAGATCCTGGTAGATAGATGGCAGCATTTCTACAATAGTGACCTTTCCGTTTTCTCGATGTGCCATGGCAGCTGCTGTTTCAACTCCGACTTCACCGCCACCGCATACGACAACATCATCACCGGTAACAACCTTTCCCATCAGCGCATCTTCGGCTTTGCAGACATGTGCCTGATTAATTCCCGGAATCGGTGGAACGGCTGCCTTACCACCGCAGGCAACGATCACTGCGTCCGGTTTTTCAGCTTCAACAATTTCTTTTGTGAGCGGCGTATTTAACCGCACTTCAATATCCAAACGTTTCATTTGAGCACTTAACCATTGTGTAAAAAGAGAAACCTCGCCTTTTCCAGGAGGGTAGGCAGCACTCAGCAGCATGCCTCCTAAGCGATCCTTTGCCTCAAATACAACCGGAGTATATCCTTTTTTCTTGGCGAAAATAGCAGCATACATGCCTCCCGGTCCTCCACCGGCAATATAGATCTTTTTGTTTACATCAGAGTGCATCTCATCCAATTCACCCTCACGGCCAACCGTCGGATTGGCAAGACAGCTGGTTTGTCTTCCGGCAAGAAGTTCCCCGTAACATCCAATATTACAATTGATACAATGTCTTACTTCTTCTTCACGGCCTTCTTTTACTTTGTTCGGGAACCAAGGATCAGCTAAAGAAGTTCTTCCCATGCCGATTAAATCACTTCTACCTGATTTTAATACTGCTTCCGCAACACCGGCAGTTGTCATTCGATTTGTAGTAAATACCGGAATGGATACCACAGAGCGAATCTTTTCAGTATTATCTACATTAAAGCCGTGCTTATAAACATCGATATCGTTATTTTGATGATTTCCGTACATACCGGAAGATACGTTAATATACATAGCGCCTACAGCTTCCAAGTTCATGGCCAGCTCCATAGAGTCATATACATCACGACCGCCAAAATAACCATCCCGTGAGGACAATCTAGTTCCTACAAGGAATTCATCCCCAACTTTTGACTTCACATTTTCGAATATTTCTTTCACGATTCTAAAGCGGTTTTTGAAACATCCGCCATATTCATCCGTACGCTTGTTTGTATATGGTGAAAGGAATTCAAATAATAAATAGCCATGTGCCAAGTGGATTTCTACACCGTCAAAACCAGCTTCTTTAGCTCTTCTTGCGGCATCGCCGAATTGTTCTACAATTTCGTGAATTTCATCCACTGTTAATTCATGAGGAATCTGTTTTAACCATGGACATGGAATAGGAGATGGTGCGATAGGCTGAACTCCCCCGTTCACATATTGATTGCTCTGTCTTCCCGGATGATAAATCTGGCAGATAATCTTTGTACCGTATTTATGAATTCGATCGGTAAAAACCTTATTTAAAGCGATTTGTTCATCATTATAAAATCCCGGAATACGATCGTATCCTTTACCGTGTTCTCGCATCGCATAGTCTTCTGTGATGATGGTTCCCCATCCGCCTTTTGCCTTTTCTTCGTGATAGCGCATATATTTTTCTGTTAATGTGCCATCATAGTTACAATAATTTGTTACCATTGCCGTAACAACCAGACGATTTTTAACTTCTACATTTCCTAATTTATATGGACTGAATAATAAGTCGTACATTATATGTCCTCCTATCCTTTATTTAAAGCTTAAAGGATGAAGAAACTTCAGAGTCAATATAAAAGTTATTATTTCTTAACCGGGATTTTGATTTCCATATAACGGTGCCACTTCCCTTCTTCATGGCACTTCACAAGAATCTCCCCCAAAATCTGACCGTTAATTTGATATCCTCTTGTTTCCATATAGTCTAATGCCGGCCTTAACTGCTTGATACTTAATTCTCCTTTTTCTCCCATATCGATAATTGTATGAAGATAAGTTTGTGATGGTAATATCTTTATTTCATCAGTTTGTTCCAAGCCTAGAAATTCATAATAGTCTTTCTCTAAAAAAATCGACCACATCTCTGCCTCCAGTCCCTGTTTGATATTGGAAATATCAACATGTAACTGAGCACGGTAAAATGGAGCGGTCTTCAGCCACTTTTTGAGTGTTTGACTGGTATAATCCGCATCGGTATAAGAATTACCGTCCCGCACACAATAAGGCAGATAATATTTTTCATCTTCTCTGTGAATCCAATAATTGCCGATGTTATCCGGTGCTGAAGATATTCTTTCATGGAAAGAGGCCATAAATCTTGCCAGCATATGCTGGTGTTCAATATGCTTCTCGATATCTCGATATTTGTTCATTATCTTTTGATCCAGCTCCATCAAAGAATCCGACTGCATCATCTCTTTCACTTCTTTAAGTGAAAATCCCATATTCCGATATTGTAAAGATTCATTCAATTCGAATACATCCCATACATCATAGGCTCGGTATTTACTGTTATCTAAGCGTTTTGGAGATATGATCTTCTCCTTCTCATAAAAGCGGATGGTTTCTACGCTCATATCTGTTAATTTCGATAACTGTCCAATTTTTAATCCCATACTATCTTCCCTTCAAAATCTATAGTTACTACAGACATTATACCATTTAAAAAGCCCATCCTCAGATAGGCTTCTCATTCTGTTCCATTTCCTTTTTGATTCGTTCAATTTCTTCTTCAACGATTTGATAGAAGGTTGTCTGATCGACCTGATCAACCTGCTGACGATCCGCATCAGCCGAAACCGATTCATGGGCAAATTGATCGAAGATATACTGCTTATCCGCTAATAAATCAGTAATTCTTTCATCAATCGTATTTTCGCACAACAAGCGATGCACCAGTACATTTCGTGCCTGTCCCATACGGTACGCTCTGGATATGGCTTGATTTTCAATCGATGGTTTTAACTGCGGTTCACAGATAATGACCACCGATGCACTTTGAATGTTAAGTCCTGTACCACCTGCCTGAATCTGGGAAATCAAGACATGACCCGGCTCAGCTTTTTCAAATTCATCGATAATTTCCTGACGTGTTTTTGCCGGAACAGAACCATTGATAATCGGAGAACAGATTTCATCCGGAAGATATTCTTTGATTTTTTCTAATGTCTTTCTAAAGAAGCTGAACACCAATACTTTGCGGCCATCCTCTTTGGCTTCTTCAATGAGTTCTGATAACCGTCTTGCCTTCGATGAATTCTTTAAATCTTCGACATTCCAGGATGCCTGACGGCAATCCATATAGTTTCTGTTAAAGATATCTTTTCGATAGATTTTCTTTTCTTCATCCAAAAGCGTGCACCACTGCTCTTTTTCAATCAGTTCCGGAAGTTCCATCAAGACATCTTCCCGCTTCCTTCGATAATAGACCGGTGCCACCAATTCACGGAACTGGTCGGCTTGCGACAGGTAGGATACTCTTTCAGCTTTTTCAGCAAGTTCCGGCTGAATAATACGGATTAGGGAAATCATTTCTTCCACACGATTTTCCAGGGCAGTTCCCGTCATCAAAATGATCCGCTCAGCGTGTTTGGCCATAGCTTTGACATGAATGGTCCGTTTGGCAGCCGGATTTTTAATATAATGTGCTTCATCCACCACCAGTAAGGAATACGTAAAGTCTTCCTCCAAGTTCCAGTGTCTTGTTGTCTCATAGGTTGTGATCGCAACACCGCCGTGATCTTTCCAATACTGCAGCTCTTCCAATCGATCCGGTCCATATACAGTCACATAGGAAAGCTTGCTGTGCTTACCGATTTCCTTACACCAGTTCGGCAGTACACCGGCCGGGCAAACCACCACAAAATGATCGGCACCGATATTTTTTAAAGAGACCATCGTGGCAATTGCCTGTATGGTCTTTCCAAGACCCATTTCATCCCCTAACAGGACATTTTTTTGATGGAGCATGTATTTAACGCCCCATTCCTGGTAATGACGCAGACTGTATAATAATCCATTAGGAAAAATAACCTCTTCCCGAATCTGTTTGGCAAGCTCTTCCGGAAGTCCATATAAAGATTCACCATTATCGAGGATTCCCGGAACGATTTCTTCTATGATTCCATAGTAGCGGATTGAATCCTTTTCAAAATCTTTCCAGGCATTGAATGGGTTATCTAAAGGTTCTTGATACACTGCCTGCAAGTCATCAAAATAATCTCCATCCAGAGTATCTTTGGCATATAGATAGGCTTTGGATGTTTGATTCTTAATGGATGGTTCCAAAAGGATCCAATATGGATTGGAATCATAGTTTTGGAGAGATTCCATCGCCTCCGGAAGTCTTCGATAATACGATTGAATCCTTTGACACGAATTCATCCACGCCATCCGCTGTTTATAAGCATAAATATTTTGAACCAAATCATCATATTCTTCTGTTTGATTATCAACATTTAATCTTAAATGAACGGTTTTCTGGGTATCTGCTGCATATTGTCCGGCTGTTTTCTTCAATATTCTTGCGGTTTCCATAGAGATACCGGAGATATTGCTTAAGGCATAGATTCCTGCTTCATGGATATCAGCCACCGTTTCATATCCATGGTCACGAAGCGGTTTAATCCGAATGACAGTATCTTTTGTCTTTAAAGATTCCACCGGTATGGTTTTTAAGATTCCTAAAACTTCCTTCATCACAATCTGCATGGTCTTATCCCGGATTGCCTCTTTATTCTCGGCAAGCTGTAAAGACAGATCATCATGTCCTTTTGTGAGCACCTGGTACTTTTGAAGCAGCCTTTCCACACCGGAATCTCCCATTTGGGCCTTTCCATCCCTCTTATCGGCATAATTCATCAATTCGGTATATAAATCCTGCTCTAATATCGATAAAGAAGGAGACGCATTCATTATTTTTTCCAACTGCAGTACGGCATTATAATAATTCCCCATCGCCATGCCATGAAGTCTGTTATATGCGTTTTCTGTCTTCTTCTTATCTTCCTTCGATGCGAAAAGCCGGCTGAAAAAGCCATTGCCGGAAGATAGTACTTCGATATCCCTTTTTATTCGCTTTTCATTTTGAAGTAATTCATTACAGTGATTATCGATCATTTGAAATTGAAGATATTTCTCAAAGGCTTGAAACAACGGTTCTAATTCCGGATAGTTGAAATACCCTGCTGATGAGCGAAGCTCCTCTTTGGCATACAGCCGAAATGTAGACTGTATATTGTCATCTTCAAGTATTTTATTAAGATGATCTTCAGCCTGTGTGCAGGCACTTGATATATGATCCAGCTTTCTTAATAAAGATTCATGAAGCTGTATGATTTTCTTTGCGTCAGAAAAAGAAAAAGACAGGGCCATAGAAATCCTCCTTAACTGTTTTGATTATATCACAGCTATTCTAAACAATTCTTAGTTTACAATAGTAGATGTAAACCACTATGTTACATAATGCACATGTTAGTTTCTTGTCTATATAGTCATATAAAAGATACAATGAAAGCACAAAAGAAAGGAAAACTACTTTATGAATAACCTAAGCAGTAAAATCGCATTGAAGCGGAAGAGTCTTGGCATGACACAGATTGAATTTGCCAATCAATTGTCCGTCACAAGACAGACCGTTTCCCGCTGGGAAGCAGGTACCGTTTTACCGGATATCGATAAAATTCCGGATATTGCCTCCATATTAAATGTCTCCTGCGATTATTTATTAAAAGACGAAATTGATCAAGATACTCCGCTTTCTTCTGTCAGCCGTCTGCTATTTGATACGAAAGGAAAGACCGTCCGTTTTGTGTTCTTCGACGGTGAAGCGGATATGGATCTATTCAACAAAGACTGCCGCATTCTGGAATTTGAAGGAAATTGGATCAAAGTAGAAGTTCAAACAAACAAAGGAAGACTCGAAAAACTAATATCACTTTCCTCTATACTTTCCTTTGAAATTATCAAGGAGGAACAATAGATGGAATATATCGGATTAGTGTTCGGAATCTTTGGATTACTTGCGTACCTGCAGGTCTCGCAATTGAAAACAAAGGTGAATGAATTAGAAAGCCAGCTGGCAAAAATACAGGGTACTTCTTACCACGATGATCGCTTGGCATTAGAATCTGCTGCCAGGAAATATATCAAAGAAACAGTTCAGATCAAGCTGAAGGAAGATTATATGGATGTGGATATTGTGAACTACGGCAATACTAAGCACGGATCCAATATCATACTGGACGTAGATGAAGACTGGTTATTGGTTCAGATTAATGCTCCAAAAGGAAGTAAAGAAAAGCTCATTCGGCTGGAAGCGGTTCAAAATATTACCGTCAAAAATTAAATATAACATGGGGCTGTTACGAAATATTTCATTTCGTAGCAGCCCCATATCTCGTTTTACTGCATATTGATATTGTTGGATGCGATATCCTTTTTGAAGTGTTCGTTTACATCCGGATATGCCGACAACATCGGTTCTACATCGATTCCCTTTTTGCGGTCAAAATAATTCTTTGTGATCTTACCTACCAGTGACTGTAAGGCAATCAAACAGATCAAGTTTGGTACAGCCATCAAACCGTTAAACGTATCATCAATTGCCCATACCAAATCACTTTTGATGGTTGCCGATGCGGCAATCAAAAGTACATATACAACTTTAAATACAGCTACTACTCTTCTGCGGTTTTCCTTAGTCATCCAGTCACAGCAGAAATCGACTGCCTTTTCACCATAATAAGACCATGCCAGAATGGTCGTAAAGGCAAATAAAGGAAGAATGATACTGAAGGTCATGGTTCCAAATGTTCCGAAATTCTGGGTAAACATATTCATGGACATTAAGCTGTCTTCCATCTCACCGGATAATAATGCCACATCATTTGTCGTTAAGAACATAAGTGCTGTTAATGTACAGATAATAAAGGTATCAAAGAAAACTTCAAATACACCCCAAAGTCCCTGTTTAACCGGTTCTCTTGTCTCGGATGCAGAGTGCGCAATTACAGAAGATCCAAGACCTGCTTCATTGGAGAACACACCTCTTGCCATACCTTTTTTAATAACCTGAGAGAAGGAATAGCCTAAGATTCCTCCGCCGGCTGCCTGGAAGCTGAACGCCTTAGAGAAGATTAGTCCAAACGCAGAAGGTAATCGATCAATGTGCATCACAATTGCGATAATAGATAACACAATAAATAATAAAGACATAAACGGTACAAGCAAGGATGCCGTGCGTCCAATTCTTTTAATACCGCCGATGACGATAATGGCAGTAATCAGAGCTACAATACAGCCAATCGCAAGACGCAATCCTTCGTTAGAAAGTGTTACTCCCAAACCGGTTAATGCCTCAGCTAGTGTTCCGGAGATCTTATTTGTTTGTACACCGCTCATACCGATAGCCGCAAACACACAGAATATCGCGGCTAAGTAAGCCAGCCATTTCTGCTTCATACCATAGGCGATATAGTAGAAGGAACCACCGGATAAGTTTCCATCCTCATCTTTTTTACGGAAATATAAACCCAATACGTTTTCGGAATAGTTTGTCACCATTCCAAAGAAGGCAGAAATCCACATCCAGAATACAGCACCCGGTCCACCGGTTAAGATGGCAGATACAACACCGATAATATTACCGGTACCTACGGTTCCGGAAATTGCGGTTGCGAATGCTTCAAACTGCGAAATCGATTGAACAGTGTCCTGCTTGTCGGATTTCTTTTTTCCTAAACCTTTAATCGTTGGAATAATCGTTGTGTTGAGTGATTCCTTAAAGTGTGTAATCTGTAGAAAATTTGTTCGAATGGATAAGATCAAACCGGTGCCAAGAATCAAAATAATGACCGGCCATCCCCATACAATGCCATTCAATACGTCGTTGATCTTTTCGATCGTGTTAATAATGTTTGTCCACATATTCCCTCCCATAAGAAAGAGCCTGTAATACTACAGGCTCCGAAGAATCATACAAAAGACATCAAAAAACTAAATTCTGTCTCCGTCCTTTTGCCTGAGAGATTACGGTATTACCCGCTTGCACCTTCGGCATCCATTCAAGGAATTCTCCGGAGTATTGTCCGCATACAGTCTTCTGTTTCCTGAGTGTTTTACACCTTCGGCGATGTTTCCATCCTTTTCCTGCATGTTTCAACCAATACAGATTCATTTTATTAAGCGATATGAATAATAACACATTTTATGCGTTATCTCAACTATCGGGATAATAAATCTCACTTAATTCATAAGTGCCATAATTCGTTCTACATCCGTAGAGCGAATCACTTCTACATCCTCTGTCACATTTACTACTTTATCCGTAACCACTACATCGGCTTTGGATACATCATCAACTGTTTCTTTTGCGATCATGGAGAAAAAGTCATAAAGATTCATAACAGAGATAATATCAAAATAAGATCTTAGATAGTTCATAGCCGTTGTCCCGGCTACATTGACACTAGAGTCACGTCCGATATTAAGCCATATAAATTCATGATTCATTAAATCAATCGCAAACAAATACGCAAACCGACTGTCTGAATTGATGGTAAAGGATGTCTTTACCGTTTTCGGCTCAAATATTTCTCCGGAATCTTTTGCATCACGAAGCATATATCCGGCTGTACAGATACATTCACTAAATGGCTTGAAAGAGTACACATTGTCGCAGAACACAAGATGCGTAATATGCGGATACTTTTTCTTAAATGCCGGGATATCTATATCAAAATATTCCGATCCTCCGTTATATCCGGATGTTTCATCTCCGGAATACGTGATCACATCGGATTGTTTGTTCCACATCGATCTCCAGGAAAACTCTTTCTGCGAGCCATCTTCACAAAGACCGATCACCGATAAATCAATATCATTTACTTTTTCCCAATAGGTAAAGGCTCGAATCTTTTTTCCTTCCGGAATAGAAAGATGACTTCCCTTAGGAAGAATACCATATCCGGACGCAGATGTTCCCTCCTGGATCGGAAGGGCAATCTTTTTCATATCTGGATCGATATAGACCTTGTTTAATCGATCGGCATATACCTTTTTAAGACTATTCTTGATCAGACTCATTAAAAGATCTACCCGATCAGAGGAAAGAATAGATTTTCTTTTAGCACTTTCTTCTTTGGTTTCCATATGAACTGTCATCA
>JAGAWH010000051.1 GCA_017941505.1 Faecalicoccus sp.
ACAGATCCGATTTATTTCATAAATACATTGAGCTTTGCCGCATGAATCATTTAATGGTTCACGAAAACGAGTGCAGAGAAAAGAAATATATTTCAAGTGATGATGTCTTTGATCATTTGTTGGATATTCGGGCTGTCAATTCAAATATCAACCGAAGAAAAGATACTCTCATTGATGAATATTATGAATACAAAAATACCCCGGCTCAGGATTATCTTTCTGATCCAAAAAGATATGGTGAGCTGCAAAATAAACTTGATGCCAACAAGATGACAGTATCCAAATATGTCAGGTCCAGATTAAGAAACAATACTGTTATTCAGGAATCGAATGGAGAGACGGCATTGGATTTCTGGCAAAGTGAAATCCAGGATAATGCCTTATATTTGATGGACGAGCCGGAAAACAGCTTATCGGCTGAAAACCAGTTGAAATTGAAACAGTTCATTGAAGAATCAGTTCGATTCTTCAACTGCCAGTTTATCATCGCAACTCATTCACCGTTTCTTTTGGCTTTAAAGGATGCCAAAATATATGATCTGGATAGTGTTCCCGTACAGACCCGCAAATGGACAGAATTAGAAAATGTGAGGATATATTTTGAATTTTTTAAGGAGCATTTTGATGAATTAAAATAGCCCGGACTGTTTTGTCCAAGCTATTTTTAAATCAGAGCATGTTCTTTCCATTTTCCGCTACGATATCGAAGTAAATGGATAACAGCTTTCAAAGACCAGTCCATGACCATTGCGATGGCGATACCGACAACACCCATGCCTAGTCCCTTACATAGGAAGAAAGACATTCCGGTACGGAAAATGACAGTACAGAAGATAGATGCAAACATAGTGAATCGTACATCTCCTGCCGCCCTTAAACCGGAAGAGAACGGTCCAAAGAAGGCACCGATCGTACCGCAAAAGAGGTTATGAATGAACACGATAATAACAATCAAATCTTTTGTCTGATCAGAAATATCATACAAAGGAAGAATCAACGGAAGACAGAGGAAAATCAAAACATTCCAGCAGAATGATAACAATGTTGCGATACGTAAAAGCTTCCAGAGATAATAATCTGCAGCTTCTGTATCGCCTCTTCCAAAACACTGCCCGATCACAGCTATAAAGGCAGGAGACATAGCGGAAGATACACAGGCCGCTAATGACCATATTGTCTGTCCGATACCGTTGGCAGCAATTTGTGCTGTGCCAAATGTTGCGATCAATGATCCAAGAACCACTTTGGCTGCTTGGAAAAGTCCGCCTTCAATCGCATTTGGAACCGCTACTCGTAAAATTCTTGCGATCATGTCCGGATTTGGGACAAATATTTGTTTTGTATGAATGGATACCGGATTGTTCTTTTTGTAGCACAGAAGCGTCATGATGACAGCTGCGAAATACCAGGAAATGGTAGTTGGCCATGCGACTCCGGCAGCACCGGCATGAAGTACAAAGATACCGATGGCGTTGCCGACCACGTTTACCGCATTCATAGCCATAGATACACGCATTGTGACAGAAGTTTTTCCCATGGCGCGATATAGAGCGGTGCCGGCATTATAAATGGCATTAGCCGGAAAAGATAGAGTGACAATCCATAAATATGTTCGACACGCTTCCATAACCTGGGCATCAACGGAACTATAGAGAAGATTGAGTAGTGAATTTCCCATTACTAACATCAAAACAGTGAAGATAACAGAGATAACCCCGGCAGTAAGGAAAATCTGAGAAGCAGCTAAATCGGCCCGTTTTTTGTCTTCGCGTCCGATGTATTGTGCCACGATAACAGCCCCGCCTGCTCCTAAAGATGAAAATACCAATATGAAGATGGTGTAAACCATGGTATCTAAAGAGACACCGGAAACGGTCGCTTCTCCGGCATGTGATACCATCATCGTATCGGCCAGCCCGACTACCATCAACAAAAGCTGCTCGATAAACAGCGGCATAATCATTTTAAATAAGTCGGAATTAGAGAATCGTTTGCGTGATTCTTCAATTTGATTTCTTGGTTCAATCAGTTTCAACATGAATTCCATTGATAGACTCTCCTCCTTTTGTATTAGTAATTTTATAGTATATAAAAAACACAGACAATTTTAATTTTTGAAAAGAATAATAAGAAATCCTAATGAAATGGTTCTTTGGTTTCGAGGATTCCATCTTCCCGCATTCATTTCGTTAAATCTCCCGTATTTTAAGCACGCATTTTTTGGATATATTTTTTGGCTTCGCCGGCTATAATTTCAAGCTGTTTACAGGTAATCGGGTTTTCGCTTTTAAAAGATAAAAGTTGTGTATAGTATCCTTGATTATGCAGTATTTCTATGGATATCGGAAATACCAGTCCATATAGGAAGGAGACATGCCCCATTAAATAGTCAACGGCACTTTTTTTGTGGGAGCGAAGCACCGTTTGGTGATTTCGAAGATCTTCCATTACTTCCGGACTGATGATAGAATTCTTAAACTCCTTTTCCGGGAATCCGTAGATCACCTCTCTTGAAGATTCTAAATTGACCCGGATAATATCGATCTTATCGGCATCCCGCAAAATGTCGGCAAAAAGCTTTTCACGCTTCGTCCATGATAAAGGGACTTCAAATTTATTATGGATTCGAACGACTTTTTCCATGAGTTCAGGATCGGATACCGGAAACATATCGATTAAACCCTGATGAAACAGAATATCAGCCCCTAAATCCGCATGGTCGATCGATTTACTGTCCATAAAGGTATCGTATCTTTTCAGCTGTTCAAAGCGCCCGATATCATGTAACAATCCGCTCAGCCACGCAAAGTCGATATCTTCTTCTCTCAGGGAAAGCTTATGTGCAATCTCTTCACATAATTCAGCAACTTTTAAGGTATGAATTTGTTTCAATTGATTGCGGGGATCTGTCATGTCAAAGGATGAAATATAATTTTGAAAATTGGATATATATACATTTTTATTCATGAAGATATCGTATCAAATTTTAGATAGATATACATCTACAGCCCCATTTTTTTAGGGATATGATACAATGAGAATAAGATTGTACATAGTAGGAAAGGACGTAATGATTATGGATGACAACGAAAGAAATTATAATGTAAATGAGGATATTCCACCTGAATTTCCTGAGGATAACGGACCTCCTGTCTTTGATCAAAACGAAGGGCAAACAGATGCACCGCCGCAATTTGAAAAGAAAGAAAAATCCGACGGCATTATGAACAGCATGTTTGGCTCTATTAAAAAACCTAAGAAAAATGCTTCAGCCGCAAAGCCACCTGTCACAAAGGCTCCCGGTGGAGGTTCACCGAAAACAGGACTTTTAATTGGCGGACTTGTAGCGCTTGCGGTAGTGATCGGAGCTGCTTCTATCATGTTGTTTGGTAAGACAACAGCGGAAAGTTTATGTAAGGAAACCGCGCAAAATATGCGTTCCGTAGAATCTTTTACTTCTTCCGTAAATATGGATATGGATGCCAATGTTCGTATTGAAGGTCAGGATATGGATTTTGTGATGGACAGCACATATGAAAGCGATATTCATTTAGATCCATATATTTCTCATACCGAAGGTAACTTTGTGATGACAGCTGCCGGACAGAGAGAGACAGCGGATTTGGAAATGTATATGCAGGCATCCGGCAAGAAAGCGAATCTCTATGTGTTAAGCGATGGATATTGGATGATGGTTGAAAATTACTCTATTTCTGAATATGATGTGGATCTTTTCAACAGTATCGGAAAAGGTGATTTAGAGGCAAAATTAGCGGATGATACAGTAACGATTGATGGAAAAGAGGCATATCGTTTAGATGTAGTACTGACAGGATCGGATCTTGCGAACTGTTTCAGAGGAGAAACCGAAGCTGTTTTAGGTATGGATTATTCCGGATTAAACTGGTATTCCATGAATGCAGATACAAAGCTCTATATCTATAAAGATTCTAAGCTTCCGGCCCGTATTGATATAGATGCATCCGATTTAGGCGATAAATTTGTCGAAGCTATGTTGGATTCTGCTTTTGGAACAAATTATCAATATACATATAATTTGAATAAATTTGATGTTCAGTTTACCTATACTGACTACAATGATGTAAAGCCAATCACTATTCCATCTGAAGTCACAAGCGGCTCTTCCACTACAGAAGATAATACAGATGCTCAGGCAACCGCGGAAGGTACATATGAGATCAAAAACAAGACGCATTCTGCGGTTATCACACCTATATTTGAGGTGAAAAGCGCAAACACATATGACTCATATAATATATATCTGAGCGATCCTGACTATAACACGATCTCTTATTATCTCTATGATGACACCAGCGAGGATGATTATGTGAAATATTTCTGTGATGATTCCTGGAGAGAAGGACAGAGCCAATACAGCGATGTTGTGAACGGGGAAGTTCAAAGCTTTGAAGTCAACGGAATTAAGGTAAACTATATTATCAATTCATACACCTATGATCAAATGCATTCCAAGACAATTTATGGATTTACCGCTGTCGACGGAGATATTCTTGCGATCACATTAGAGGATACATGGTTTGATGATGAAAGTGATCATGGCATTAATGAAGATATGTTGAAAAAAGCGTATGAAAATGTGGAAGTAAAATAATGAAGATCAAAGGAAAATATACGATTCATATCAATGGATATGATTGGGGATGCTGCTCGGATTCAGTATTTATCTGTTTTGATGAAGTAATCGATTCGATTAATAAAGCGGATATTCAAATTACAGAAACCAGAGAAAACACAGATTTTTCTTCGCTTGCGTTTCCGATTGTGGTATCTGATTTTAACAGGGAAATAGAAGACATCTATTTAACAGATGAAACCGGTAAGCCCATTGATGGACCATCCCGTTTTATGAAGATTGATTTAAAGGTTTCGCCTAATGATGGCAGTGTTTTATGTTTTAACATGCACACCCAATATAATACATGGGCAGATCCATATACGTTGAGCTTTCGTTTGAATCAGCCTTTATATTCCAACAATCAGAAAGTGGATGAAATTGAGATAACAGATTCCGGTAAGAGGAAATCTATTATTGATGAGTATCCTATTCATGAATATAAGGCATCCGATGGAACGCTTTATCAGTACCTGAATTATGTTCCTGAAAAATCCTCTGATACACTTGTGGTTTGGCTGCATGGTTTAGGAGAAGGCGGTAATGTCACGGTTGAAAAAACAGATGTACGTATTACGGCTCTTGCCAATAAGGTAACCGCATTATTTGGAAAAGATTTTCAGGATACGATGAAGGGAGCGCATGTGCTGGTGCCTCAATGTCCGACCTATTGGATGGACAAGGATGGTAAACAAACCAACTTCCATCACGGAATGATCAAGGCAGACGGAACATCTTACTATATGGAATCTTTAGTGGAGTGTATCGATTGGTATGCCAAATCCGTCAACGCCAAAAAGATAATTCTTACCGGCTGCTCTAACGGCGGTTATATGACTCAGGTACTGGGTATGAATTATCCGGGGAAATGGGCCGGATTAGTACCAATTTGTGAAGCGGTACCGGATAAATATATTACGGGCAGGCAGATTCAAAATCTGGCAAAAACACCGATTTTCTATATTTATTCTAAAGATGATCCAATCGTGGATCCAAAGATTCATGAGATTCCAACGATTGAAAGAATTCGTAAAGAGAATCCAATCAATCTTAAAGTATCTACAACTGAGTATGTGATTGATGAATCGGGCTTATATGCCAATCCGGATGGAACCAAACCATATCTATATTCGGGACATTGGTCATGGATTTATTTTGACAACAATTCCAGCAAAGATGATACAACCGGTATTTCTGTTTGGGATTGGATGGCATCTTTATAACACAGGAAAGAATGGAACAGGTCTCTGTTTACATTCTTTTTTATATTAATATCGAAAAATATTTCATCTAAGCTAAGTTTTGCCATGTTTTAGGATTCGTTTTACGATGAATTTAGAATTTTTCTTACATATTGATTATTTCATGAATTTGAGACGGCTTTTGATTATTGTTGTTTATGGGACCAGAAATGGAAAGCCTCGGAAGAAGTATAATTCAAAAGAAAAGGTAAGCAGTCAAACATTGCTTACCTTATTTCTTTTTTACAGTAAATCTGCGATTTCAAAAATCATCTGCTTAGATTGTTCCCAGGAAAGACATGGGTCTGTGATGGACTTTCCGTAACATCCTTCACCGATCTTCTGGCTGCCTTCCTCGATGTAGCTTTCAATCATGAAGCCCTTGACCATCTCTTTGATGTCATGGTTGTAGCGCATGCTGTGAAGCACTTCACGGGCAATACGCGGCTGTTCACGATATTTTTTACCGGAGTTGGAATGGTTGGTGTCGACCATAACTGCCGGGTTTTCTAAGTTCATCTTATAATACATATCATGAAGCAGACGTAAATCTTCATAATGATAGTTTGGAAGATTCTGACCATGCTTATTCACAGAGCCTCGTAAGATCGCATGGGCAAGCGGGTTACCGGATGTTTTAACAGCCCATCCGCGATATACAAATTCCTGAGGTGCCTGGGCAGCCACAATGGAGTTCAACATAACGGTAAAGTCACCGCTGGTTGGGTTTTTCATGCCGACAGGACCTTCAACGCCGCTGGATACCAGGCGGTGCTGCTGGTTTTCTACCGATCTTGCGCCGATGGCGTTATAGGAAAGCACATCGCTTAAGTACCAGTAGTTTTCCGGATACAACATTTCATCGGCTGTAGTAAAGCCGGTCTGTTCCATAACATCCAGATGCAGCTTACGAACAGCCATGATACCGGCCATCAGGTCGGTTGCCTTTTCCGGGTCCGGCTGATGCAGCAGTCCTTTATAACCAAGTCCGGTTGTACGCGGCTTATTGGTGTAGATACGTGGAACAATCAGGATCTTATCCTTTACCTGTTCCTGTACATCTTTTAAGCGGTGTACATAATCTAATACAGAAATTTCATTATCTGCGGAACACGGTCCAATCACTAATAATAATTTATCGGATTTTCCGGTAAATATATCTGCAAGTTCAATATCCCTTTCTGCTTTCTTTTTGGCAACTTCTTCCGGAACAGGAAGCAGCTGCTTAATTTCGCGGGGAATTGGTAAATGAACAGTAAAATCAAATGCCATTTTTAAAACCTCCAATCGAATAAGAATAGTATAGATGATACGACTCAAATTTCCAATGACTTTTACTAAAAATTCGGTTCATGTTATACTGGATGAGTACTAGATGGGAGGATTTTTTTTATGGAAAGAACATATATTATGTTGAAGCCGGACTGCGTAAAACGCGGTTTGATGGGAGAGGTTATTTCCCGCATTGAAAAGAAAGGATTTAAGATCACATCGGCAAAGATGATGACATTAAGCGAAGAAATCTTATACGAACATTATGCGCATGTAGCGGATAAGCCTTTTTTTCCGGCTATGTTGGAATATATGACATCAGGACCGGTATTGGCAATGATCGTTGAAGGTGAAAATGTCGTAAAAGGCATGCGTATTTTAATGGGTGCTACCAAATACGAAGAAGCCAAGGCAGGCACCATCCGTGGGGATTATGCGACAAGCACAACCTATAATGTCATTCATGGATCGGACAGCGTTGAAAACGCAGAAATTGAAATCAAGAGATTTTTTGGATAAGCCGTTATGTATCGCCATATCTCAATTTTCACATTAAAAGATAAAGATAAAATCAACGATTTTATCGCATTGTTGAAGGAAGTCGGAGAACAAGCTCCTTCTGTTGTACACTGTGAGGTAGGAAAGAATTTTGGCAAAGCGCCTGATGGTCCGGGACCGGATTTCGGTGATGTGATCCAGATTCTTGATTTTGAAACAATGGAAGATTTAAATGCGTGGCCAGCTACACCGGAACATATCTATCTGATGAAAGAAGGACCGGAAAACGAGAAGGTTACTGCGATCGATTACGAGGTATAGTCATGGCAAAATCTAAAGAGATGGATATGTTGAACGGCCCTTTGGGCATGAAGATACTCAGATTTGCGATCCCTTTGGCAGCGACAGGTATTCTTCAGCAGCTCTTTAACGCAGCCGATGTTGCGGTAGTCGGACAATTTGCGGGTACAACCGCAATGGCAGCCGTAGGTTCCAATTCTCCGATTATCGGATTGATGGTCAACCTTTTTGTGGGTGTTTCGTTAGGAACTAACGTTGTGATAGCGCGCTTTATCGGTCAGGAAAATAAAGAAGGCGTCAAGCATGCCGTGCATACATCGATCCTGGTTGCTTTAATCTGCGGTGTTGCGATCGCAATATTGGGCGAATTGTTTGCACCTAGACTGTTACATTTGCTAGGTGTTCCGGAGGATGTACTTCCATACTCTACTTTATATCTTCGAATATATGCGGCCGGCATGCCGGTGATTCTGTTGTATAACTTTGAATCCGCTATTTTCAGAAGTCAGGGAGATACACGTACTCCTTTGATCTGCTTGACGGTTTCGGGAATTATCAATGTGGTATTGAACTTATTCTTTGTAGTGGGATTACATATGAGTGTCGATGGTGTTGCGATCGCAACCGTAACATCAAACTTAGTCAGCTCTGCCATGTTGTTCTACTTCCTGCGCAAACATACGGGATTAATTCATGTAGATATGAAAAGCTTTAAAATTGATTTTAAAGTACTTCGCCAGATTCTTCAGATTGGTTTGCCGGCAGGACTTCAGGGTATGGTATTTGCCTTATCCAATCTTTCGGTTCAATCTGCCATCAATTCGTTAGGTTCTACTGTTATGGCTGCTTCGAGTGCTGCCTTCAATGTGGAAATCTTTCTCTATTATCTGCTGAACAGTTTCGGTCAGGCATGTACGACTTTTGTCGGACAGAATTATGGAGCAGGAAAGCTGGACCGCTGTATTACGGCAACCCGCATGGCTTTGATTATGGATATTGTGGTCACTTTAATCGGTTCTGCATTGATTCTTACCTTCTCGGCAAAGATATTATCAATCTTTAATGCAGACCCTGCGGTTATTGCCAACGGCCAGATCCGCTTGAAATATATTGTGGGCGGCGAAATCTTGAATACCTTCATGGAAGTATTCTCGGGTGCATTAAGAGGTTATGGAGAATCTCTTAAACCGGCTGTTATGACCTTTATCGGGGTCGTTGGTATACGAGTTTCCTGGATCTTTCTCATATTCCCGAAATATCCTACATTTGAGACCATTATGATCGTATATCCACTAAGCTGGGGAGTTACCGCAATCGCAATTGTAGCTGTATATATCTGGTATAAGAACAAATATATAAAACCCGAACTTAATGTATAGAAAAACACATGGATTTCCTTTACAATGAAATTGTCATTGGAGGTGGATCCATGTTTTTTAAACGCAATAAAAAACCTGCCGAAACAAAACCGGCAAAGGTTTTAACCGAAGAAGAGATGAAAAATTTAGTGCGTATGCACATTGTATTTTACGGGACTGTCCAGGGGGTTGGCTTTCGCTTTAAAGCGATGATGGCAGCTGATAAACTAGGCATTACCGGCTGGGTCAAAAATGATAATGATAATGGTACGGTTATTATGGAGGCGCAGGGCCCGGAAAAGCGTATTTATGAAATGATTGAAACCTTTCAAAAAGACCGCTTTATCCAGATTACCGATTATGACATTACATTTATGGATGTTGACCCATCGGAAACAGATTTTACAGGACCGTACAATTAATCATACAAGAAGCTGCCGTTTCATATGGCAGCTTCTAATGTCTTGAGCAGAGCTTCTACTTCTTCTTTTGTACAGAGATCTTCGCTGAATGCACTGGCACTTCCTGAGGCAACCCCCTTTAGGAACGCATGCCGATAATCTGCATTAGACTCCAAATATCCGGAAATAAATCCGGCAACCATCGAATCCCCGGCACCGACAGAATTCACAACCGTTCCTTTCGGTGCTTCACTTTGATATACATTTCCATATTCATCGACAAGAACAGCTCCTTGACCGGCCATAGAAACAAGGACATTTAAAGCACCCATTTCCTGCATTTTCTTTGCGTATTTCACTACATCATCCTTTGATTGAATATTCGTGCTGAATATTTCTGCCAGTTCCAGATTATTTGGCTTAATTAAAAACGGATGATACTGCAGCACTTTTGTAAGAAGGGCACCTGTGGCATCCACTACAGTACGGCAGCCTTTATCCTGCAGAAATCTTAAAATCTGTTGATAGATGTCATCGGGTAAGGAAGATGGCGTACTTCCTGATATCACAAGGATATCTTGATTTGTCATCATTGATAACTTTGAAAATAATTCATCAAGATTATCTTTGGAGATCTTGGGACCGGCACCATTGATTTCGGTTTCTTCATCGGATTTCATCTTCACATTGATACGGGATAAGCCTGTTGATACTTCAATAAAATCGGTCTTGCAGCCGTAGTTTTTCATACGGCTTTTGATTTCATCGCCGGTAAAGCCGGCAGTAAATCCAAGGGCTGTTGATTCATGGCCTAAATTGCTTAAAACGATGGAAACATTGATACCTTTTCCACCGGGTAATATTTTTTCAAACGTTGTCTTATTGATTTTTCCGGATTCAAAGTGATTCACCTGGATGATGTAATCCAGAGATGGATTGAAAGTTACTGTATAGATCATATGTGTACCTCTTACATAATATTTTACCATAACCATGACTTTGAGATATTATATATTCGTATTTATAAAAGGTGATGAAGATGAAAGATAGAATAGATGAAATCGTTTCTACTTTGAGTGATGAAGAGAAAGTCTCTTTACTGCAGGGAAAGGATTTTTGGAATATAAATGGCATAGAAAGATTGAATATACCATCCATGATGGTATCCGATGGACCTCATGGTGTACGCAAACAGGAAGGAGAGGCTGATCATATCGGATTAAATGACAGCGTACCTTCTGTTTGTTATCCAACATTATCAGCTTTATCGAATTCATGGGATAGAGATTTATTGGAACGGATTGGAAAAGCTTTAGCTCAAGAGTGCATCAGCCATGATATCGGAATGTTATTGGGGCCGGGAATCAATCATAAAAGATCTCCTTTATGCGGAAGAAACTTTGAATATTTCTCGGAAGATCCGGTTTTAACGGGTAAATTAGCAGCTTCCTATGTCAAAGGAGTACAGTCAAACGGTGTTGCTGCCTGCCTAAAACATTATGCGGTGAACTCACAGGAAACTTATCGTATGAATACCGATAGTATCATCGATGAAAGAACACTGTTTGAAATTTATTTAAAGGCTTTTGAGATCGTCGTAAAGGAAGCAGATCCTGCTGCGGTTATGACTGCCTACAATTTGGTCAACGGCACCTATTGTTCGGAAAACGAAAATCTGATGGAAGACATCATGCGAAAGCGTTTCGGGTTCAAGGGATTATTTGTGACCGACTGGGGAGCCATCAGCGATGTCGTAAAAAGTTTTCAATCGGGTCTTGATCTGGAAATGCCGGGCATGTGCCGCGGAACCGAAGACTTAGTTTTAGAAGCTCTTGAGGCCGGAACCTTATCACGGGAAAAACTCGATGCCTGTGCAAAACGCATCATCACCTTACTGCTAAATAAACAAGATCCAAAACCGTACTCAATAGATGCTCATTTACAGCTGGCCAGAGAAGCTGCGGAAAAATCAGCGGTTTTGTTGAAAAACGACAATATATTGCCTTTAAAAAAAGATGGAAAGACAGCCATTATCGGAAAAATGGCCAAACAGCCAAGATATCAAGGGTCCGGTTCTTCCAAAGTGAACACCATCGAACTGGATTCTATTGTCGATTGTTGGGAAGGGCAGTATCTATATGCAGATGGATATGAAGATAACGGACAGACAAATGTATTCCTGTTAGAAGAGGCAAAAAAAATCGCTTCTCAAGCAGATACAGTTGTCGTTGTTGCCGGGCTTCCGGAATTTTATGAAGCAGAAGGCTTTGACCGTTCGCATATGAATCTTCCTGAAGGGCATAATCAACTGATACATGCCTTAACTCTGGTTCATTCAAGAGTGGTGGTAGTGCTTCAAACAGGCAGTCCTGTCACCATGCCTTGGATCCATGAGGTACAATCGGTGCTGTTGATGAATTTGGGTGGCTGTAAGTCCGGTGAAGCGACGGTACGTCTGCTGCAGGGAGATGTAAATCCAAGCGGCCGCTTGTCACAAACCTTTCCTATTCAGTTAGAAGATACTCCGTGTTCTAAGATTTATCCGGCTATGGATAAAAAGGCTTTGTATAAAGAAAGCATCTACACAGGATATCGCTACTATACCGGTGCTAAAAAGGAAGTGTTATTTCCGTTTGGATATGGTTTATCCTATACGCAGTTTGAATATAAGGATCTAAAAATAATCCGCGGTCAGAATTCTTTTCTGGTGATTGTAAAGCTAAAAAATATCGGTAAATATGCCGGTCGTGAGGTTGTACAGTGTTATATAGGTGCTAAAGATCCGCTTACCTTCCGTGCCGAAAGGGAATTGAAGCATTTTAAGCTAGTTGAATTAAAACCGGGAGAATCTGCAGAAGTTCATTTTGAAGTAAATCTGCATGATTTTGAAAGATACAGCACAAAGCTTCATGATTATATTCGAGAAGAAGGAATGTATA
Organism: Faecalicoccus sp.; assembly: GCA_017941505.1. Next base: position 12,664 of record JAGAWH010000051.1, read on the forward strand.
CCGTTGAAATAGGAAAAGATGTGAGTACGATCGTGTTATCGCAGACGATCCATATTCAGGGAATCGAGCCGTTTAAAGAAGATTATGATCCTGTTTATGATGATCCGAAAAATATTGATTCCATTACGGATGAACAGTTTTATTCACTTTTTGATACAAAACCAATCTCAAAGGAAAAAACAGAATTTACCAGAGATGATTCGGTTCGGGATATCGCCGATACAAAACCGATATTTAAGGCTTTGATGCCGGTTGTATCAAAGCTGGCTGCCTCTTATACAAAAGGGGATGAAGAAACCGAAACACAGGCTAAGATGACAATTTTAGATATGCCGGTGCGCACCTATGGAATCGCCGGACATTTGACAAAAGAAGGAATCGAAGGCTTGGTAGATATCTTTAACGGGCACTGGATCAAAGGGATAAAAAGGATGAAAAAAAACATCCATAAGGATGTTTAGGCTTTATCCACAATATACTTTTGGATATTGTCCCGCGATTGTTCACGGTCATAGAATACCATTACACCATGATCTTTTTCACCTTCTTCGAGAAGTTCAAAGTCGGAAAGAATATCGTCGTAGCTGTCCATGACAAGTGATAAGGCTACATCTGAATCTGTAGGATTGCTGACCTTGTCATCTTCATCATGGAAGATATCTCTCCATTCTTTCTTTTTATCGCCTAAAAAATAGAAAGTACGACAGCCGTTATATAGAAGAAAGTCTACAAGACGACGGATTAAGCTTTCTTCGAAATCTTCATAGATTTCAAGAATACAAATACTGTCTTCTAAAATTTGAAAGTCTTCTTTACTGGTTAAGTCTACATAAATTGCCTGCATAATGATTCCTCATTTCCAACTATTAGTTTAAAACAAAATTTATAAAATGACATTAAGAAAAGGAGCAAAACATATGAATATCCAGCAGCTGATGCACGAAAGAAGAACCTTTCGCCGCTTTAAGCAGAATATGCCTATTGATGACAATATTATTACCGATATTTTAGAAGCTGCCAGAGTTTCTTCATGTACGATGAATCGGCAGAAACTGCGTTATGCCATCATCAAAGACTCTGATAAAGTGGAAGCGATGTTTCCTTATACGCATTTTGCGATGAAACTTCCAAGAGAATTAGGAACCCCGAAAGAAGGGGAGCATCCGGTATTGTATATTCTGGTTCTCATGCCGGATAATAAGGATATGAATCTGTTTACCGATGCCGGTATAGCGATGGCCAACATGAGTGCTGCAGCTTATGAGCATGGTGTAGGCTCCTGTATTTTAGGCAGCATCGAGCGGGATAAAATTGCCAAGTTATTTGGCATTTGGGAGTACATCGCCTATGCGGTTGCCTTTGGATATCCCGATCATAAAGTAACCATCGTAGAACAGAAGGACTCCGATGCGTATTACCTGGATGAAAATAGAGATTATTTCGTTCCTAAATTATCTTTAGATGAAATAATAAAAACGGTCTAAATCAGACCGTAATGAGAAAATGCATTATAAATGCCGTCGTTTTCGATTGTATCGGTGATGTAGTCAGCGGCGGCTTTTGCGTTTTCGGAGCCATCTTTCATACAAATCCCGATATCCGCTCTTTCCATCATCGCAATATCGTTATCCGAATCTCCGATCGCAATGGTTCTCCAATCACCTTCAAAATGGTTTAACACATGATCGATGGCAGTGGCTTTATCATAATCCACATGGTGGATATCCCCGCCAAATCCGGTCAAGGTTAAAACATAATCTTCCGGCAGCAAGGCGCGGATTTCATCCGGGGATTGGCTGAAGTCATGGACAGATATCACCAAAACCTGTTTTAAATCTTCTTCGGACATCTCACAAGGATCCTTTAACTGAAGCCATGGATCATCATCTTCTAAACGGTAAGCTTTTTTCAGATGCTCTTTATTATCAAAATGACAGAACAGCTTTTCTGAGCCTTCCGCCATCCATGTTAAGTGCATGGTGCCAAAGGTGTTTTTCAAATGGTCAAAGACGTTTTTGGGCATGGTTTTGTATTCTTTTACTTCATGATCTAAGATGATATGAGCACCGGTTGATAAACAATACCCGTCAAAATCGATTTCCCACAATAGAGGATCGATATCCGCTTTGGCGCGTCCGGTATTGAGTATGACTTTATGTCCGTTTTTCTGTGCCGTTTCAATGGCTCTTTTGGCGCTTTCGGGCATGAAGTTTCTTCTTAAGAGGGTTCCATCGATATCGATAAATACAATTGATTTCATGTTTAACTCCTTTGGATACAAAAATCATAACAAGGCTTTTTAGGTTTGTGAAGAGTACTTGTTCAAAAGACAGTTTTTCAATAAAATATAGTATAAAGATTAGAGTGAGGAATGACCATGTACGAGGAATTAATACAGAAAACCCAGGGTTATTGGGATATAGAGGATTTAGAACTTTTGGAAGAAATAGAAACCACATTGCAGTTTGACAGCTTTTCTGTTACAGATGCCATGAGTATTGGGCGTATGTTCTATGAAGAAGGTGTAAAACAGGAAGGCGAAAGTGTATTCTGTGTTGTAAGGGAAGCGGATGAAAATGTGATTGTACAGATCATAGGAGATTCCAAAGCACAGCGAAATATTGGTTTTGCGATGGGAAAGCGCAATACCGTTCTTGCCACAGGACACTCTTCTTTATGGGCAATGGTCAAAAAAAGTGTAACGGGAGAGTGTGATGTCGTATTTGATGAAGGCTCTACATGCCTGCCGGCAGGAGGTGCTTACCCCGTTTATGTCAACGGAGAACATAAATACACATTGGCAACTTCCGGCTTACATAACGGTCTGGATCATCTTGTGCTCATTGATGTATTATCTAAATATTTAAATAAGCCTGTTCCTAAATGGGACAAGCCGGCTATCTAAATTTTTCTATAGAAATGATACAGAGGATGAAAAGGTAAAATCATATATTTTTTGTGCTCTATAAGATATAATAATAATGGGAGAATATCTGTATGAAGGAAAACGCAAAGGAGATATTGGACAAGCTTTGGGACTATTTGTCCACTTTGTCCTTTTTAGAAAAATACGAAGAGCAGAGATCATTTCGATATCAGGATGATAATTATAAAGGACTCATTCAATTTAATGGTGACGATACTATCGATTTGGCAATTTCAATACGCAAGACACATGAAAATGTGTATTACCTGCATTTAGAACCGGTTCAGTATGATACGGATTTGGAACTGGTTAGAAAATATTTCAGCTATTTGAGACTGGATCCGAATTCCACCAGTGATCAAGGGGAAGCAGAACCAATAAAGATATTGTTAGTTTGTAACTTTGGTATGTCAGCCGGTTATTTGACCACGATGATTGGTGAAAGATTAAAAGATGTAAATGTGGATTTCATATTTGAGCCAATCTCACAGTATTCCATATCGGATGTTAATACCGATGATTACGATTTTATCTTTCTGCTGCCGCCAAGTGAATACTTATCAGAGTCCTGGAGAAACATGTACGGCAAAAAAGTGATTCGAATGAAGCGTGCTGATTTTTCGAAATGGAATGTGAATCATGTGGTTGAAGCTGCCATTGATTTGATGAAATTGAAGAAAAGAGGGAAATAATGGGACATCATAATTATTCCGTTGTTGATAAATATCTGGAAAATATTGCCTGTCAGGATGATGGTGCTAAGACATTTCGCATTGATATTCATACCTCTAAATCAAAGGGAAAGATTGAATTTTCGGCTAATAATATGATTACGCTTGCCTTAATTAACCGGACCAACAATCGATGCGAATACTTTAATCAATTCAAGAATATCGACAGACAGTGGACGATGGATAATATCCGGGATTTTCTAATATTTTTTCATAACACACATTAGAGCATTACTGCTCTTTTTTTAATGAATGAAAAAAATAAGTTTGTGACATAAATAATGCCTGTATTTAAGCTTTGATGGAAGTAGGAGGTACAGGTATGACAGAAATGTTGATGAAGTTCGAGGGGGATGAACAAATTCAATTATTCTTGAAGACATATCCCAACACCAAGGATTTAGAGGATGCGTTTAACTTGTTTCATGTCCCCAAAAAGAACGTTCGAAAGGTAATAATTGTCAAACAGAAAAACTCAGATGGATATGTGATTCAGTTCCATACAAGACATGGAATCCTGTGTTTGAAAGATGACGCAATTTTGTAAGCAAAACATCAGTCGGGTATAAAAAACCGGCTGATATTTCTTTTGTTTTAAAAGGAATAGGAATATAATTTGTTTATCAGATAGTTGGTTGAATGGAGGGTTTGTTTTATGTCTAATATACTAGTTGCCTATTTTTCTCCTACCGGTACAACTGCCCGTGTTGCAGAAACTGTTGCAGCAGCATGTGGAGGCGAATTGTATGAAATTACACCGTTAACACCATATACTGAAGCCGATTTGGATTATAATAACCCAAATAGCCGCAGTTCTATTGAAAATCAACATCGGGATTACCGTCCGGATTTAGAGAACAAAAATGTAAGAATGTCGCAATATGATACCGTGTTTATCGGATATCCGATCTGGTGGGGAGAAGCACCGCGTATCATCAATACTTTCTTAGAAAGCTTTGATTTTGATCATGTGACTTTGATTCCGTTCTGTACAGCCGGATCTTCCGGTATCGGCGACAGCGATGAGATTTTAAGATTTGAATATCCGCAATATAATTGGAAACCGGGAAGATTAATCTCATATGGTACTTCTTCAAGAAGTATGGATAACTGGATGCGTTCACTGGAACTGCATAAAGATCGTTCCGAAAAGGGTAGTAAATATATTGAAAACTAAGAAGATGAGCATGCTCATCTTTTCTTTATAAAGGAGGCAGGCATGATTAAAACAAGATTGATTCGTCTATTATCTCATTCCAAACAATTTATTGTATTAAATGTGATATGGAAGTGGATAGGATTGTTAAGCCAGATTGTGTTTACTTATTCTCTTTGCGTATTTTTAGAACAGGTGATCTATGGGGCGCTGACTACCGAAAACATGTATAGTTTCATGTTCATTCAGATAGGGTCTTTGATCTTTAAGATTCTCAGTGACCATATGGTGACCAAAACGTCTTATCTTGCCAGCCGTGATGTAAAAAGCGAACTTCGTTCCAGAATTTATGAAAAGCTTTTGAAACTAGGGGCTTCTTATCGAGAACATGTCCCAACCGGAGAAGTTGTCCAGTTAGCAGGAGAGGGAGTAGAGCAGTTAGAAACGTATTTTGGAAGATATCTTCCACAGTTTTTTTATTCTTTATTAGCTCCTTTGACTTTATATGTTGTGCTGGCATTTACAGTGGATTCTAAAGCAGCTCTTGTGTTATTGGTTTGTGTACCTCTCATTCCGATTTCCATCGTGGTCGTGCAGAAGATCGCAAAGCGCTTATTAAATAAATATTGGGCAATCTATGCCGGCTTATCGGATAACTTTTTGGAAAATCTGCAGGGACTCACTACTTTGAAAATATATGGAACGGATCACTTGCAAGCCAAAAAGATGGACAAAGAAGCTGAGCATTTTCGTAATATCACCATGAAAGTATTAACCATGCAGCTCAATTCTACTTCTGTGATGGATATTATGGCATATGGTGGGGCCGCCATCGGTATGGTCATCGCATGCTCTAAGTTTATGAATGGTGAAATCACCTTTTCGGGAGCTTTAATTATCATTCTTTTATCTGCTCAATTCTATCTTCCATTACGCTTACTGGGATCCTATTTTCATATTGCGATGAATGGGATGGCAGCCTCGGATAAAATCTTTGCGCTGCTCGATTTAGAAGAACCGGAAACGGCAGGTGTGAAACTCGATACAGAAAATATATCCGTTGTTATGAAGGATGTATCCTTTGAATACAATAAAGGACAGCCGGTTTTGAAAGATGTTTCGCTTACCATACCATCCGTTGGAATCGTATCTCTGGTCGGACCTTCAGGATGCGGAAAAAGTACCATTGCGGGCTTGCTCACAAAAGAGAATCGAGGATATGAAGGAAGCATTGAAATTAGCGGGATTTCATTAGATTTAGTTGATGAATCGGATTTATTAAGAAATGTAGTACGTGTCAAACACAACAGTCATATCTTTAAAGGAAGTATCCGTGATAATTTGTTGATGGCATGTCCAAGTGCGGATGATCAAAGATTAGAAGAGGTATTAAAACAGGTTAACCTTTATGATTTTGTTCAAAAACAGAATGGATTGGATACGCTTATGCAGGAAAATGGCTCCAATATATCAGGAGGTCAGGCACAGCGTCTAGCTTTGGCAAGAGCGATTCTTTCGGATGCGAAATTATTTATCTTCGATGAAGCGACTTCTAACATTGATTCATACAGTGAAGCTTTAATTATGAATGTCATCCGTGAATTGTCAAAGACAAGGTCGGTTCTGCTGATATCCCATCGTTTATATAATGTGACAGGCTCTAAACAGATTTATATGATGGATAATGGATCTATTATTGAAGCAGGGACTCATGAAGAGCTTTTGGAAAAGAATGGAAAATATGCCGATATGTTCCATACGCAAAGTCAATTGGAACAATACGCTTCGGATGCCAATGAAATGGTGGTGGATGAGCCAATCAGCAGCTTGGATATAGTCCGGAAAGAGGAAGAACCGGTTCATAAACCATTTGGCATCATGAAAGAAATGTTGAAACTGGTACGCCCTTTAGCTCATGTTATGTTAGTGGCTGTTGTGTTAGGTGTGACCGGATATTTATGCGCAATATTTTTAACCATTCTGGCAGCCCAGGTACTCAAAAACGGTTTGATGGCCGTTCCTACCGCAATCTATATGGAAGAAAATACATGGCTGTTTGGGACAGCTGCCAGGACAATCTATATCTCCATTATTGTGATGGCAGTGGCACGAGGTCTGTTACATTATGGAGAACAATATTGTAATCACTATATCGCATTTAAATTGCTGGCATTGATCCGTCACCATGTCTTTGATAAACTACGCACTTTGGCACCGGCTAAGCTGGAAGGTAAGGATAAAGGAAATCTAATCACCTTAATAACATCGGATATTGAATTATTGGAAGTGTTTTATGCACACACGATTTCCCCGATTGCGATTGCCTTCTTTACAACTTTGGTTATGGTGATCTTTATATCACGCTACCATATTCTTTTAGGTGTGTTTGCGCTGTGCGCCTATCTTGTGGTTGGTGTCTTAATACCGCTTTATAACAGCTCTCGAAATGGAGATATTGGATTGCAGCTGCGTAATGAATTTGGTGCTTTATCTTCTTTTGTGCTAGATGCGCTTCGCGGTATTGATGAAACGATTCAATATAATGATGGACAAAAACAATTAGAACGAATGGAAAGGGCATCCCACCGTTTAAATGGACTTTCCGGTAAATTGAGTAATCTTGAAGGTTTTCAGGTATCTTTCACAAATATTGTGATTACTCTGGCATCTTTGACGATGTTGGTTTTAAGTTTATGTTTATATTACACAAAACAGATGCAGTTTGACGGAGTTATTACTTGCACGGTTGCGATGATGGGCTCCTTTGGTCCGGTAGCAGCTCTTTCTGCATTATCAAATAATTTAAGTCAGACATTGGCTAGTGCCAATCGAGTACTGAACTTATTGAAGGAAAAACCGCAGGTAAAAGAAGTAATCAGTGGGGAGAATCTTGATTCCTTTACCGGAGCAAAAGTAAAAGATGTTGTATTTGGATATGAGAATCAAACCATCTTGAATCATTTCAATTTGAATATAAATCGAGATAAAATTATCGGAATCTATGGACCATCCGGATGCGGTAAGTCTACTTTATTAAGACTGCTGATGCGTTTCTGGGATGTAAACAAAGGAAGTATTGAGATTTCTGACAAAGATATTCGTTCGATCCAAACATCTTCCCTGCGAAAGATGGAGGCTTATGTTACACAAAGTACGGTATTATTCCATGATTCCATTGCCAATAATTTACGAATCGCCAATCCCGAGGCAACAGATGAACAGTTGGAAGATGCCTGCCGTAAAGCATCAATCCATGACTTTATCGTATCGCTTCCCAACGGTTATGATACACCGGTGGGAGAGTTAGGCGACACTCTATCCGGTGGTGAAAGACAAAGACTCGGGCTTGCCAGAGCTTTCTTACACGGAAGTGAGCTTTTGTTGCTGGATGAGCCTACCAGCAATCTGGATGCCTTAAATGAAGCCATGATCTTAAAGACGTTAAAAGAAGAAGCCGAACACAGAACAATTCTGTTAGTATCACACCGCCAGTCAACTTTACATATTGCGGATGAGAAGATACAGATGCATACAGTAGAGTAATTTAGTATAATTAATGAAAAGGAGAACAAACATGACAAAGAAAGTATTGATTATCTGTGCAGGCGGTATGTCATCCAGCTTAATTGCCAAACAGACAATGGACAAGCTTGTTGGAGAGGGAAAAGATGTGTTTGTGGAAGCGTGCGGAACAGGATCCGGACGTAAAAGAATTGAAGAAAATACCTATGATCTATATTTGATCAGTCCACAGACAAGAATGTATTTTAAAGATTTAAAGGCAGTTGCCGATAAAGCGGGAAGTAAGATTGATCAGATTCCTCCGCAGGCTTATGTACCGATTCCTACCGGCATCAATAATATGGCAAAGCTGGTTGAAAAGAATATCGAATTGGAGAAATTGTAGAATCGAGTCACATTGGGTCGTTAACTTCCCAAAAAAATACGACTAAATGCACAGAGAGTGGCTATGATGCCACTCTCTGTTTGATTATGATTCTTTATCTGCACTTTCTGCCTGATATTTGGCAACATCTTTCCCAATTTTCTCTGCCATCTGTTTTGC
>JAGAWH010000052.1 GCA_017941505.1 Faecalicoccus sp.
AACATCTTTGGCGAAGTAGTTAAAATTGCTGAACTACAGTCTGAAGCAGGTGCTTCCGGTTCTGTACACGGTGCTGCTCAGGGTGGTACATTAGCTACTACATTTACAGCATCTCAGGGTCTGTTATTGATGATCCCTAACATCTACAAATGGGTTGGTGAAAACCTTCCTGCAGTTTTACACGTAGCTGCCAGATCTTTGGCAAGCCGTTCTTTGAACATCTTTGGTGACCACGAGGATATCTATGCCGTACGTCAGACCGGTATCCCTATGTTATCAAGCCATTCCGTACAGGAAGCAATGGACCTTGCAGGTGTAGCTCATTTAACAGCTATTAAATGTCATGTTCCATTCTTACACTTCCATGATGGATTCCGTACTTCTCACGAAGTTCATAAGGTAGAAGTTTTCGATACTGAAAAGTATAAAGAATTGGTTGATTACGAAGCATTAGAAGCTTTCCGTAAACGCGCAATGAACCCGCATACTAATCCGGTTACACGCGGTGCTAACGAAAACGATGACATCTTCTTCCAGACAGTTGAAGCAAGAAATAAACATTATGAATCTGTTCCGGATGTAGTAGCTGACTACATGGCTAAGATTTCTGAAATCACAGGCCGTGACTATAAGCCATTTAACTATGTTGGTGCTCCGGATGCAAAACACGTTGTAGTTGTAATGGGTTCTGCAAGTGAATGTGCTACAGAAGTTATCGAAGACTTAACGAAAAAAGGCGAAAAAGTTGGTTTGATCAAAGTTCATCTATATCGTCCTTTCTCTGTTAAATACTTAACAGCAGTTCTTCCTGAAACAGTTGAACGTATTGCGGTATTAGATCGTACAAAAGAAACCGGTGCTTTAGGTGAACCTTTATACTTAGATGTACTTGCTGCATTAAACGGCAAAGGTATCGAAATCATCGGCGGCCGTTATGGTTTAGGTTCTCATGATACACAGCCAAACCAGATTAAAGCTGTATTTGATTACTTGAAGCAGGATGAAATCAAGACCGGATTCACAATCGGTATCGAAGATGATTTAACAAATACTTCATTACCTGTTGACCCGGATTATCAAATTGAAAGCGATGCTACAAGCTGCTTGTTCTGGGGTCTTGGTTCCGATGGTACAGTTGGTGCCAACAAGAACACTATCAAGATCATCGGTGATAACACGGATCAATATGCACAGGGTTACTTTGCATATGACTCAAAGAAAGCCGGCGGTGTAACACGTTCTCACTTACGTTTCGGTAACTCACCGATTCACGCTACTTACTATGTAAATAACGCTGACTTCATTTCCGTTTCTCTGGATACATATATGTTCAAATATGATGTAGCACGCGGATTGAAGAAGGGTGGTAAATTCTTATTAAATACTACATTTAGTAAAGAAGAAATCGTTAACCAGATGCCTAACCGCTTAAAAGCTCGTTTGGCTAAGGCAAACGCTAAATTCTATATTATTAACGCTACGCAGATTGCGATGGATATCGGAATGGGTCGTCGTACAAACACAATCTTACAGTCCGCATTCTTCGCATTGAACGAACAGATCATGCCTTTGGAAACTTCTGTTGACTTAATGAAGAAATTCGCTAAGAAGTCTTATGGTAAAAAGGGTGATGAAATCGTTCAGTTAAACTACAAGGCTATCGATGCCGGTAAAGACGGAATCGTTGAAGTACCGGTTGACCCGGCATGGGCAGACCTGCCATTCGGTTCTTTACGTACGGAAACAGGCGATGACTATTGGGATAACTATGCAGGACGTATCAACGCTCTGGAAGGTTATGATATGCCGGTTAGCACATTCGCTAAATATGCATTAGATGGTTCTATGCGTCCAAATGCTGCATATAACGAAAAACGTGCCATTGCTGCAATGGTACCGGATTGGGATTCTGAGAACTGTATCCAGTGTGGATTCTGTTCCTTCGTATGTCCGCATGCTACAATCCGTACATTCGCATTAACAGATGAAGAAGTAGCTAAGGCTCCTCAGGAATTCGCTACATTACCACTTATGGGTGATAAGAGTGGAACTTATAAATTCCGCGTTCAGGTTTCTCCTTCTAACTGTGTAGGCTGCGGTCTTTGCGTAAGCGAATGTCCGGGCAAGAAGGGCAACAAAGCACTCAAGATGGTAGATATTCACCAGAAGTTAGGTGAAGATGCATTAGCAGACTACCTGTTCAAAGAAACTGAATACAAGCAGGAAAAATTAGCAGAACTTGGCAAAATGTTCGCAAAAGACAGCATTAAGGGTTCTCAGTTCTTAATGCCTTACTTCGAAGTTCCTGGTTCATGCCCTGGCTGTGGTGAAACTCCTTACTACCGCTTAGCTGCTCAGTTATTCGGTAAGGATATGATGATTGCCAACGCAACCGGATGTTCTTCAATCTATTGCGGTGCTACTCCATCTACTCCATTCGTAACAGATAAAGATGGACAGGGACCTGCATGGGCTAACTCTTTATTCGAAGACAATGCTGAATACGGTTATGGTATGGCATTGGCTCAAAACTACAAGTCAGCTAAGATCTTCCGTACTATGGAAGACAACCTTGATAAAGTATCTGCAGAATTAAAAGCTCTGTTCGAACAGTTCTTAGCTTCTAAGGGCAACAAGGATGTTCAGCATAAGTTAGAACCTCAGATCAAGGCATTGGCAGCTGAAAGTGATATTGCTGAAGTTAAGGCATTGGCAGATCAGGATATCGTTGAAAAATCCGTATGGATCGTTGGTGGTGACGGATGGGCTTATGATATCGGTTACGGTGGATTAGACCATGTATTAGCTAACAACGTTAATGTTAATATCTTAGTACTTGATACCGAAGTATATTCCAACACAGGTGGACAGTCTTCTAAGTCAAGCCAGAAAGCATCTATCGCTAAATTTGCAGCCGGTGGTAAGACAACAGCTAAGAAAGATTTAGGTCAGATTGCGATGACTTATGGTAAGGCTTATGTAGCATCTGTATGTATGGGTGCTAACAAGATGCAGACATTAAAGGCATTCCAGGAAGCTGAAAGCTATGATGGACCATCTTTGATCATCGCATACGCACCTTGTGCAGAACACGGTATCCGTGGTGGTTTAGGTAACCATCAGCAGGTACAAAGAGATGCAGTTGCCAGCGGTTATGTAGATCTGTATCGTTACGATCCAAGAAAAGAAACTCCGTTGACAATCGACTCTAAGGCTCCGGACTACACTAAGATGAAAGACTTCATGTTACATGAAAACCGTTTCGCTCAGCTTGTTAAGTTAAAGGGAGCTGAAGCTGCTGAAGCTATGTTCGAAGCAACGAAGAATGATGCTATGCGTCGTCGTCACCGCTTAGAAAGCTTAGCTGAAAAAGGCGAATAATCATTTCAATTGAGAGGAAGATGAATTTCTTCCTCTTTTTTTTGCTTTATTGAGAAACAAATTCAGATCCAATGCCACCTTTAATTCATTAATGACTTACTACAAAGTCAAAAAGGATTATATTTAATAGCACAATAATATTAATAATATGTTACAATTAAATCCTATTAAATAAAATGGGTGAGGGGTAATTATGAATTTTAAGCCAAAGGCATGGTCATTTACGATTTCTGCAGTGTTTTTAGGCATGATTGGTTTTTCAACTGTACATGTATATGCAGATGAAGCAGAACCTGTTGAGATTATTGTAGATAGTACCGAACAAGAAGGCATTGAGACGGAAACTGAAGCAGATGAGAATATAGAAAATGAATCTGTTTCTCAAAATCCTGAAATATCTATTACAGCACATGTTGCACAAATCGGCTGGCAGGAACCGGTGAAAGAAGGAGAACAGGCGGGCACGGTAGGAATGAGCCTGCCGATGGAAGCTGTTTCGATTGATTGGGTTGATAGTGAATATGAAGGCGATATTGAATATCGTTCACATATCGCCAATATTGGCTGGGAAAGCGATTGGACAAGTGAAATCAGCGGTACCACCGGGAAAAGTCTTGCCATGGAAGCCATACAAATTCGCTTAACCGGACAGGTATCTGATTACTATGATATTTATTATCGCTCGCATATCGCCAATATTGGCTGGACAGGCTGGACCTATAATGGAATGCCTTCCGGTTCTCAAGGATATGGATACAGTCTGCAGGCATTACAAATTCGGGCTTTTAAGAAGGGACAGTCGGGTATTGTCGACAATAAGCAGGCTTTCTATGGAAGCCAGCTGCAGGTGCAGACCCATGTATCCAATATCGGATGGATGCAGCCGGTTAAAGAAAATGCGATTGCAGGGACAACCGGTCGATCTTTACCTGTTGAAGCATTCGTCATTGATACGTCCGGATTGTTGGTTGAAGGGGATGTTGAATACTCGGCTTATGTGCGCTCGGATGGATGGCAAAATCCTGTATCTTCCGGTACTTTTTCCGGTACTGTCGGGCAGGCAAAGCGTATTGAAGCCATCCGTATGAACCTGACAGGTGAAATCGCAAATGTATATGACTTGTATTATCAAAGTCATGTATCGAGTATCGGTTGGATGGATTGGGCCAAAAACGGACAAAACTCCGGAACGGTAGGATGTGATTGTGCCATTGAAGCAATTAAGCTGATTCTTGTAGAAAAAGGCAAAGCTGTAAATTTTTCTACACAAACGCCTTTCCGCTCTGAAGGATTATCTTATAAAGCGCACGTATCCAATATTGGATGGCAGTCATCTGTAAAAGATGGGCAGTTGGCCGGAACCACAGGACGTGCTCTATCTGTTGAGGCGATACAAATTGATCCGGGTGCTTTGTCGGATCAAGGTGGTATTGAATATCAAACACATATTGCCAATGTCGGGTGGGAACCCGAGTGGTCTAAAAATGGAAGCATATCCGGAACAGTAGGAAGGGCGCAGGCAATCGAAGCTATCCGTATTGTTTTGACCGGTGATTTAGCCAAAACACATAACATTTATTATCGAACCCATATTTCGGAATATGGATGGCTGGATTGGACAAGTAACGGAAAGATATCGGGATCGGAAGGATTAAATAAATCTATTGAAGCTATTGAGATCACATTAGAGGAAAAGAAGACGGAAGGCTCACAAAATACGATCTCCCATTTAATATGTAAAGATGGTATTACGTATGTTGATCAAAATGGAACGCCACTCAAGGGCTGGCAGATTACTAATGATTACATCTATCATTATGCCAACTTAGATTCTTCTTTAAACTATGCAGCAAATTATAATTCAAGAGGAATCCCAACTCTATACATTGATTTACGGGCAACTGATCTTGGCACATTGGAATCCGGATCAAAAAGCGCAAAATATCCCGGACAGTTTGTCAGTATTTTTGATAAAGATCATAAGGAGTACTGTTTGAGTGCTTCTGATGTAGAAATCAAAGGTCGTGGCAATTCTACATGGAAGGTTTCAAAAAAACCATATCAGATTAAATTTGACACCAAGACATCCGTGCTTGGCATGCCTGCTGCAAAGAAGTGGGTATTATTGGCAAACTATTATGATGACAGCGGGCTTTGTAATGTACTTGCTGCAGATTTAGCGGAAGCGATGGATTTAGAACACTCTCAATATTCGTTTGTCGATCTTTATATTAATGGATCCTATCGGGGAAATTATTTAATTGCCCAGAAAGTGGATATCGGTAAAAATATGATTCCGTTAAAGGATGAAAAAGGTGTATTGATGGAAGTCGATGGATGGTATCCTGAAGACGAAGAGTACGTTGTGCACAGCCAGCGAGGAATTGATATTGTCCTGAAGGAGGCCGTTAAGGATAAAGATCCTGATACTTTGAATTCGGCATTAGCCTCTTTTATCGATACATATAATCGTATTGAAGACGCATTAACTCAAAAATCCTGGGAAGATTTACAGAAATATGCAGATGTACAATCATTTGCGAAATACTATCTGATAAATGAATTAGCAGAAAATCCGGATTGTAATGTATCCAGCTTCTATATGTATAAAGATGGAGATAAGGATGTCATCCATGCCGGACCGATTTGGGATTTTGATGTTGCCTTTGGAAGGACGATGCCGCTTTGGGGATACACATGGAATCCAAATAAATTCTATGTCGCAAATACAAGTAATTACACAAAGATTTATTCTCATTTTTTCCGAGATATGATACGTATTCCGGAATTCTATAATATGGTATGCGATATGTGGCAAAATACTTTATATCCGGCGGCAATCGAAGAAATGGATACTATGGATACGTATTACGATACTCTGTATGCATCAAAACGCGATGACAACATCATATGGTCTCATCAAGACTTTCAAAGTGCATTCAACGAGTTGAAAACCTGGTACACTGAGCGTGTTCATTTTATCAATATGATATTCGGTGAAGGATATAAAGAGGCATCCTCTGTTCAATTAGGGACATCTGTAGTATCACTTACGCATTTAGGAGATGGCTGGTATACCATTTCTTCCGGGGATGGTGTATATACGATCTCTGATACGGAGGAAGCAACGCATTCCATTTATGCGCAGCCTTATGATGGAAGCTTTACGCAGCAATGGCGTCTTTACGAAAAGGATGGACTTGTTAAAATAATCAATAAAGCGACCGGTCAGGCAATTCAATATTTTCCGCAGGGAATAGCTGCCTCAATAAATGAAGAAACTCGAACCCAATGGCATACCCTTGTTTCATAATTAATTATTTCTAATCAGTCAGGATACCTATGTATCCTGGCTTCTTTATTTTGTGATTCAGTTTATAAAGTGTTAATATAGACAGGGAACAGAGTGTGATTAACATGGATAGAACATATTTTAAAAATAAAAAGAGAATTGTATTAAAGGTAGGCTCCTCCAGCATTACCCATCCAACCGGAGCCTTACACTTATCAAAAATGGAAAAATTAATCCGCGTGATCTGCGATTTAAAAGGTGAAGGAAAAGAAGTAGTTCTGGTATCTTCCGGAGCGATTGCGGTAGGAAGACAGGCGTTATCCTTTGGCCAGCGGCCGGAGACGACTTCTCAAAAACAGGCACTTGCAGCTGTAGGTCAGGCGCGCTTGATGATGGTCTATCAGCGTTTATTTGCCGAATACAGTACTATCGCATCGCAGGTTCTGCTTACTAAAAATGTCATGACCGAGAAAAAATCCCGGATCAACGCAAAAAATACTTTTATAGAATTACTCAATATGGGAACCATTCCTGTTGTAAATGAGAATGATACAATCTCTACTGCAGAGATTGAACAGGTAGAATCTTTTGGCGATAACGATCAGCTTGCCGCCACGGTTGGGGCTTTGATTGAAGCGGATTTGGTTATCTTATTATCCGATATTGAGGGATTGTATACCGATAACCCGAAAAAGAATCCCAACGCGAAGTTTATTGACTATGTTCCATCGATTACCAGTGATTTTCTGGCCATGGGGAAGGATGAAACCGGTTCAAATGTAGGAACCGGCGGTATGAGCGCTAAATTGATTGCTGCGCAGATTGCCACGGATTCAGGAGCCGATCTAGTAATCGCAAAATTCGATGACCCATATATTATTGAAGATATATTGGATGGTAAGAACATCGGAACATTATTTAAGGCAAAAGAAAAATAGACGGGAAGCCGTCTTTTTTGGATATACGGAAAGGATGATTTCATGTTTATTGTCACTGTACATTCCATAGATAATATCCCCAAGCTCAAAGAAAGCGGAGCGGATGCGCTGGTGATTGGATTAGAAAGCTGCTCGCTCCGTCATCAAAATGTCGTTTCCTTTGATGAGCTTCCAAAATGGAAAGAGGCATGTTTAAAACAAGGCTTACTGTTATATGTTAATTTCTTGAAATTCTTTTCCGAACCGGAAATGGAAATGATGTCTCATGCTTTAAAAAAATGTAAAGAAGCCGGAGTGGATGGTATTTATTACAGCGATGAAGGTGTTCTTTATGAAGCTAAACAGTTAGGAATGGAACATCTTTTGATTTATCAGCCGGAAACGCTGGTTACAAGTGCACCGGATGTTCAATTTTATCTGGATCAGGGCATTCAGGCTGTCAGCCTTGCTCATGAATTATCCCTCGATGAAATTGAATCCATTGCCACTGTTTCTACAAACATAGAAGTATTGATTCATGGATATTTTTCTATTCTCTATTCAAGACGTCCGTTGATTACCAATTATTTCAATGCGATCGGTAAATCCGTTTCCATAGAAGGAAAGATTTTTGATTTAATCGAACAGACAAGAGACGGCCGTATGCCCATCATAGAAGATACAGCCGGTACGCATATTTTTTCAGAGGATATGATTCAATCCTTTGACTTTATCAAACAGCTCTCAAAAGCAGGAATCAAACGCTTCCGCATCGACTCTGTATTTAGAGATGATGAGTGGACCTGCAAGGTTGTAAAGGCATATTCTAATTGTCTGTCGGGCAGAGAATATGAACAAATGGAAGGTAGCGACCGTTGGTATCGTCAGAATACTTTGAAAAGAAAGGACGGGTAATATGCAGAAGATTGAATTATTAGCACCCGCCGGAAATCTGGAAAAGGCAAAGATCGCGATTTTATATGGCGCTGATGCGGTTTATGTCGGCGGTAAACAGTTTTCTTTGCGCTCCCGTGCCAGCAATTTTTCCTTAGATGAAATTCGGGAACTGGTTGATTTTGCGAATGCACACCATGCCCATGTTCACGTTACCGTAAATATGCTTCCGCATCCCGAAGACTTAGAGGGACTGGATGACTATCTTCTTGCCCTAAATGATGCCGGCGTACATGCCATTATCGTGGCAAGTCCTGCCATTATGATGCGTGCTAAACAATTGGGATGTAAATATGAGGCGCATGTATCCACGCAGCACTCCTCTACCAATTCCGGTGCTGTCCGCTTCTGGAAACAAAAGGGAATGAATCGTGTTGTTCTGGCAAGAGAGTGCACTATGGAACAGATTGAAGCAATCACAAAGCAGAATATTCTTCCGATTGAAGTATTTATCCATGGCGGAATGTGTATTTCTTACTCCGGACGCTGTGTTTTAAGCAACCATATGACATTAAGAGATGCCAATCGCGGAGGCTGTGCTCAAAGCTGCCGCTGGAAATATCATTTAATGGATGGGGACGAAGAATTGTCGAATCCGGATAATTTATTTTCGATGTCATCCAAAGACTTACAGGCAGTAGAGCAGATTGAAAAGTTTATTGAATGGGGTGTTACCTCATTAAAAATAGAAGGCCGTATGAAAAGCGCCTATTATCTGGCAACGGTAGTATCCGCCTATCGAAGATTGATTGATTTGATTTATGAAAACGGTCATATCACATCCAAAGAAATCGAAGATATCAAAAGAGAGATTGAAAAGGCGGAAAACCGACCGACAGGACCGGGCTTTTATAAAGGAATTCCGGATCATACGGTTCAGCTGTATCGTGACCATGATGAAACCGTTACCCAGGAATATGTCGCCTTTGTGATGGATTATGACAAGGACTCACAAATCGCAACCCTGCAGGTAAAGAATAAATTTGAACCGAATACAGATTTAGAGATCTTTGGTCCGCATATTTCTTCCACGATCGTTCATATGTCAGATGCGATGGATAAGGATGGAAATGTCTTAGAAGTATGTAATAAACCGATGGAGATCATTAGTACAAAATGGGACGGGCCAATCGAGAAAAATGCGATGATTCGCAAACTTCGTATTGTGAATGAGTAGCGATTATGCGAAAATATATAAGTTGAAAGAGGGTTAATTATGAAGTTAAGTAAAAGTTTCTTTTATACATTACGTGAAAACGCAAAAGATGAGGACAGTGTTTCCAGTAACCTTTTAGTTCGTTCCGGAATGATCAAAAAGAGTTCAAACGGTATGTATATGATCATGCCGATGGGTAAAAAAGTTTTGGCAAAGGTTGAAAATATCATTCGTGAGGAAATGGATGCCAAGGGTGCCCAGGAATTATTGATGCCGGCTTTGATTCCGGAGGATGTTTATATTCAGTCCGGACGCCGTGATGCGTTTGGTTCCAATATGTTCGCATTAAAGGACCGCTATCAGAAGCGCTATGTTTTAGGTCCGACTCATGAAGAGTTATTTGCGATGGCTGCATCTATGGATGGAAAGAGCTATAAAGATTATCCATATAACTTATATCAGATTCAGACAAAATATCGTGATGAAACACGTCCACGCTACGGATTGATCCGTGTTCGTGAATTTATCATGAAAGATGCTTATACATTTGATATCGATAAGGCCGGTTTGGATGCACAATACGATTTAATGTATGATGCATATTGCCGTATCTTTGACCGCTTACAGTTAGACTATAAGATTGTTAAGGCAGATACAGGTGCCATGGGTGGTTTATTATCCGAAGAGTATCAGGCAATTTCCGGCATTGGTGAAGATATCGTCGTAGGCTGTGAGGGATGCGATTATTCTTCCAATTTAGAGATTACCGAAGTCATCGATACGATGGAAGACAGCACCGATGAAATGTTGCCGATGGAAATGGTGGAAACCCCAAATGCGAAGACTATTGAAGAGGTTGCCGCTTTCTTTGGTAAGAAGCCGGAAGATTTTGTGAAGACATTACTTTACAACGTAGATGGTAAGATTGTTGCCTTCTGTCTGCCGGGTGATCGTGAATTAAATGAAACGAAGGCATTGAAATTATTAAAGGCCAATGAGATGGAATTGGCTTCCTTTGAGGATGTTGAAAGAGTAACGCATGCCCGTGTCGGTTTTGCCGGTCCGGTTGGCTTAGAATGCCCAGTTTATATGGATCGTCAGATCTTACACATGAGAAACTTTATCGTGGGTGCTAATAAGAGTGATTATCACTACACCAACGTAAATTTAAAAGACTTTACTCCGGAAGCTGTTGCTGATCTCACCCAGGTTAGAGAGGGCGATATCTGTCCGGTATGCGGCAAGAAATTAACCTTCCAGCACGGTATTGAAGTAGGTAACCTGTTCAAGTTAGGTACAAAATATGCAGAATCCATGAATCTGTACTATACCGATGAGAACAATGAATTAAAACCGGTATGGATGGGAAGCTATGGAATCGGTTTAGAAAGATGTATGGCTGCTGTTGTTGAACAACATCATGATGACAACGGTATTATCTGGCCGGTAGAAATCGCACCGTTTAGACTGGTAATCGTACCAATCTCATTAAAAGATGAAGCCCAATCCGAATTGGCAGACAAATTGTACCAGTTCTGCATGGACAATAAATACGATGTACTGCTGGATGATCGAAATGAACGTCCGGGTGTTAAGTTCAAGGATGCAGAGTTAATCGGTATCCCTTATCGTATTACCCTTGGCCGTGGTGTTAAAAACGGCATGGTAGAGTTCGTAGAACGTGCAACGGGTGAGAAAAAAGAAGTATCTGTTGATGAAATCTACGATTTAATCCGTAAAATTTATGCATAAAACAAAGAATCAGGATGATATATCATCCTGATTTACTTTTTAATTAAATTGATATATTATTCAATTAGCCGGAGATATCCGGTAATAAAGGAAGGTGAAATTTCATGGAACTTAATACTATGTATACTCAAAGCGATATTCGCAAGGCAGTTACAGGAACATATATGTGGATGGCACTCGGTTTGCTGATTACAGCAGCGGTAGCTATTGCCGCTGTTGCCTCCGGTTTAATGCTGCGTCTTCTATATGCAGTACCGTATGCGATGATGATTCTTGCGATTGCTCAGCTTGCAGTAGTATTTGGATTTAGTGCAGCTATGCGTAAAGCACAGGATGCATCGCTGATGCGTATCTTATTTATTGTTTACTCCGTGCTTACCGGTCTTACATTCTCTTCACTTGCGTATGTATATGATCTGGGAACCATTGGCGTAGCATTCTTAATTACTGCAGTTTATTTTATCTGCCTGGCGGTTGTAGGTACTACCACTACGATGGATTTAACCAAGATTGGTAATATCTGCATGGTTGGCTTGATTGCCTTGATCATTACTCAGATTATCATGTTGTTTTTCCCGGTTAGCGGAATGACCCGCATCATGTCCATTATTGGCTTAGTGATCTTTACCGGTTTAACCGCATGGGATATTCAGAGAATGAATCAGCTTCTTGTGATGGAAGACGGAAATCCTGTCGGTCAGGACAAAGTTTCTATTTTCATGGCATTACAGCTGTATCTGGATTTTATTAATATTTTCTTACGAGTATTAAGATTACTGAGCAAAAAAGATTAATTCTATACCGTATGGAACAATCCATACGGTTTTTTCGATTAATTAGGCTTATCAAACTATTTTATTGATTTTAATGAACAGTAATCTTATAATATTTAGAGATTAGATAATGTATCTAATTTTTACCATTTAGAAAAGAGAGGAAATAAAATGAGTAAGATTGATTTAACAAAGTATGGAATTACCGGAACAAAAGAGATCATCTACAACCCGTCATATGAAACTTTATTTAATGACGAAATGGATCCTTCCTTAACAGGATATGACAAGGGTGTATTGACTGAACTCGACGCTGTTAACGTTATGACAGGTATCTATACCGGCCGTTCTCCTAAGGATAAATACTTGGTAGTTGATGAAAACTCCAAGGATACAGTTTGGTGGACAACAGAAGGTTATCCAAACGACAACCATCCAATGTCTCAGGAAACTTGGGCAGTAGTAAAAGATATCGCTGTTAATGCTTTATGTAACAAGAAATTATATGTAATGGATGCATTCTGCGGTGCCAACAAAGACAGCCGTATGGCAATCCGTTTCATCATGGAAGTAGCTTGGCAGGCACATTTCGTTAAGAATATGTTCATCCAGCCTACAGAAGAAGAATTAGAAAACTTTGAACCGACTTTCGTAATCTATTGTGCATCTAAGGCAAAAGTAGACAACTACAAAGAATTAGGTTTGAACTCTGAAACATGTGTAGCCTTCGATATCACAAGACGTGAACAGGTTATCATCAACACTTGGTACGGTGGAGAAATGAAGAAGGGTATGTTCTCAATGATGAACTACTACCTGCCATTAAAGGGTATGGCTTCTATGCACTGTTCTGCAAATACGGATATGGAAGGTAAGAACACAGCTATCTTCTTCGGTTTATCCGGAACAGGTAAAACTACATTATCTACAGACCCTAAGCGTTTATTAATCGGTGATGACGAACACGGATGGGATGACAACGGTGTATTCAACTTTGAAGGTGGATGCTATGCGAAAGTTATCAACCTTGATAAGGAATCTGAACCGGATATCTATAACGCAATTCGTCGTGATGCATTATTAGAAAACGTAACTGTTGATGAAAACGGTAAGTTAGATTTCGCAGATAAGAGCGTAACTGAAAACACACGTGTATCTTATCCAATCGATCATATCGAAAACATCGCATTAAAGGTTAACGGTATTTCTTCCGGACCGGATGCTAAGAACGTTATCTTCTTATCAGCAGACGCATTCGGAGTATTACCTCCGGTATCTGTACTCACTCCGGAACAGACTCAGTACTACTTCTTATCAGGATTCACTGCTAAATTAGCAGGTACAGAACGTGGAATTACAGAACCGACACCTACATTCTCAGCATGTTTCGGTCAGGCATTCCTGGAACTGCACCCAACTAAATATGCTCAGGAATTAGTTAAGAAGATGGAAAAGAGCGGAGCTAAGGCTTACTTAGTTAACACAGGTTGGAACGGAACCGGCAAGCGTATCTCTATTAAGGATACCCGCGGTATTATCGATGCTATCTTAAATGGTGATATCAACAATGCACCTACTAAGAAGATCCCTTACTTCAACTTTGAAGTACCGACAGAATTACCGGGTGTTGATCCAGCTATCTTAGACCCACGCGATACTTATGCTGATGCAGCTGTTTGGGAAGAAAAGGCAAAAGATTTAGCTTCACGCTTCCAGAAGAACTTCGTTAAGTACGAAACTAACGAAGCCGGCAAGGCATTAGTAAGTGCTGGTCCTCAGCTTTAATAAGCATTAAAAGCTCGATGAAAATTAAATCGGGCTTTTCTTTTGCACTAAAAAACTCCCGCAAGGGAGTTATTGTCTTTTCTGGCGGAGTATTTCAAATCCAAATACCGCACAGGCACTCGGTGTATCTAAGGCATTTCTGAAATCTCTGCCATATTCAATAAAGATATTCTGTGAACTGTGAGAAGTAATATTTGCGTTTAATCCTCTTAATGCTCCGCCTATCGCAAGACAGAAAGTATCCGGAAAGGAGAAATCATAAAGCGACATGGCATCCTTTCTGTGGGCTGCATACAAAGGAATATGATGTTGGTCTAATGTCTCCACAAGTTCATTGTCCTCTTTGATTCGGAAGATATCCAGCTTTTCAAAGGCTCCGGCACTGGCTTTAATAATGGTTGCCTCGGCACTTGACCAATCCCGATCCGGAAGAATCAAACCATTGCATCCGGCTGCATATAATGTGCGGGCTGCACTGCCAAGATTATAAGGATCTTCAATTCCATCTATATAAACAAAGAAACCTTGCGGATTTTGAATCTCAGAAAAATAAATAGAAGATAAAGGGTTGGCATCTATAAGAATTCCACCATGTGTATGTGAAGATGCCATTTCATCCAGCTTCGAGCGTTCCAGGAAGGTTACTTTGCATCCTCTATTTTTACATAAGCGCAAAATATATTGGGTGTCTCTATCTTTTTTCTTTTTGTCAATCCAGACTTGTTGAATCTCTCTTTTGGGATTTTCCAGTATAGCTTTACAGGATATTTTACCTTCAAATCGTGTCATCATAGGGGTATTATACATGATTTTTATATAGAAATGTTTGTTTTACTGGCAATCTTAAAAGGAATTGGTTAGAATGTTCTCTATGCGGAGGTGATTCCATGGAGTTATTATTGCATTCATTAGAACATGCATTGAAAGATACATGGCTGATGCTGCCATTATTGTTTATAACATATATCTTTCTTGAATATATTGACCGCAGGGAAACAAACAGTGATGAAAAGGTTTTCTTTGGTCTTCAGAAATACGGTCCGCTTGTAGGGGCGCTTGTTGGATTGATTCCGCAATGCGGCTTTAGTATATTAGCAGCGATGTTGTATGTACAAAGAAACATCACGATGGGTACTTTAATTGCGGTTATGATCGCCACCAGCGATGAGGCCATTCCGATTCTGTTATCGAATCCGGATTTGTATTCGACTCTGGGCTTACTGCTGGTTATGAAATTTATCATAGCCGTTGCGGTTGGATATTTTACGGATAAGGTATTATTTCCAAAACAGAAAGTTATCTATTTTGATGATATGGAAGAAGATGATGGGGAATATGAAGACGATGATGAGCAGGTGAGCTCATCCTGTCCATGCTGCTATCCGCAGTATTCCATTCCTGTATCGGCATTTTTAAGAGCAATTCGAATCTATGCCTTTATCTTCATTACATCATTTGTATTAACATTATGTATTGAAGTGATTGGTGAAGAGACTTTAGGAAAAATATTATTATCGAAATCTATTTTCCAGCCGGTATTAGCCGCTATCTTTGGCTTTATTCCCAATTGTGCAATTACTGTTGTACTTGCTCAATTGTTTGCGGCAGGTGAGCTGCAGTTTGGATCTTTGCTGGCAGGGCTTATTACAAATGCAGGTTTAGGTTTAGTTGTCTTGATCCGCTATGGAGAAAGAAAAAAGAACATTTTGAGGATTGTTACAGTATTGTTTGTGACTGCTTCCGTATGCGGAATGATTCTTACATTCTTAGGTGTCTAATTTCGGACACCTTTTTTTTTACAAAAGTGCTTGCAAAAAAATCGAAGAAATCATATAATAATGGAGCAGTTGGTTCCGTAGCCAAGTGGTAAGGCAATAGACTGCAACTCTGTGATCACCGGTTCGAATCCGGTCGGAACCTCCATCTTAGATGGGGTCATGGCGGAATAGGCAGACGCAACGGACTTAAAATCCGTTGGGAGATAATCCCGTGAGGGTTCAAGTCCCTCTGACCCCACCATTCGAACTGAAACCTTCGAAAGAAGGTTTTTTTTTATCCTTTTCTCAAAAACATCCGTATTAGTTATCAGAAACAGTAGTTATCAGTTTTTGGTTGAGAATAGGACCCGCTTTTTAGTTGGGTAACTAAAAATTGAGCTAATATTGGAAGATTGGTTATGAATATTAAAAATGGTAATTTCGATAAGTTTGGGAAAAGGCGAATAAGTAAAAAGTATATTAAAATTGATGAGTATAGTGTTCAATATCTTAAAAATGTTAAATTATCTAATGAACTTGTAATAGTTGGAATGAAACCTGGTAATGAGCCTATTATTGCAAGAAAAATTCAAAGTGATTTTGGATATCCTGAAGATATATTTATGTCGGATTCTGTAAAGACTTTTTCGACGAAAGAGTTAAAAACTATTTCTAAAAGTATTGTAAAAGCGATGAAAAAGATGGGTATTGTAAACCGCAAGCATTTGCCTATACTGGTAATTGTGGGAGATATTGAGATGAGTGCATCAGGGTTGGCCGCATATGATATACGAACAAATTCAATTAAGATATACTATGGATTAGGAGATAAAAAAAGATGGGTTGATTTAATGAAAGGTGTAGCGATTCCGGGAAATCCAATTGGAACCTACGTTCATGAATTATACCATTGGATAGAGGCAGAGAAATATATTAAGCAGTTTGGCCCAATCATCACTATAGAAGATCAAAGAAAATATCTTGATAAGATGAATACGGATGGGAAAGAGTTTGTTGATAAATTGATTGAAGATGGCTATGATGTATTTGAAATAAGTGAATATGCTAGTAAATCGTTTATTAAAGGGCGCTATGATGAAGTACGTACAGAATACCGCACAAAGATACTGTTAGGGGGTTAATTTATGGAATTGACATATATGTTCTTGTCCAGTGTACAAGACGCTTTGTATGAGGAGATTAAAGATTATGTTTATCGAGATAAAAATGGACTGCATATAAGCGAAGACGCACCTGTATTCACCAAGGAAAAAGCAGATGCAATGTTAGCGTTAACACCTTTAGTTGAAGCTAAGAGAATGTTTGGCTAGGCTATAACCATCAAGATAGAATCCAGATATATCGCATTATGTTTGATGAAGTACGAATGTTATAGCGTACAAAGAAATTGTCAGGAGGTTAGCCTATGGAATTAACATATGAGTTCCTATCTGAAGTTCAAAAAGCACTTTATGATGAGGTTAAGGATTATATTTACCGGGATGAAGAAGGGCTGCACATAAGCGAAGATGCACCTGCATTCACTAAGGAAAAAATAGATGCAATGCTTGCGCTCTCTCCACTAATCGATGCAAAAAAAATGTTTGGTTAGCTTTATAAACACCTGTAAGAAGGTGCTTTTTTCATGAGAATCGGATAGTTTTTCTTTTTTTATTGTTTTATCTCTCTTTCATGACTACAATGAAAGAAGAATGAGAGGTTTATTATTATGAGTTTGGTGGATAAATATAAGAAACCATTGATTTATTTTGGAGTATTTTTGGTTTTTACCTTATTGATTAAGTTTGTGGATGTTCGACAGATTGGTCCGAAAGCTACTAGTGTCGGATTTGGATTGATTAATGGATTTTTCCATAATCTATTGGGCTTTAATACATTTTTATATAAAACAAGCAGTATTTTAGGATACATTGCCTTACTTCCGGTAGCTTTCTTTGCATATATCGGCGTTGTTCAGCTGGTGCAGAGAAAAGACTTGATGAAGGTAGACAGAGATATTTTGATTCTGGGCGGATTCTATATCGTTGTCTTTGCCTTATATATTCTTTTTGATCATATTCCGATCAACTACCGACCGGTATTAATTGATGGTGAAATAGAACCAAGTTATCCGTCTTCTCATACTTTATTGTCTGTCTGCGTGATGATGACAACGTATATGGAACTCAATTGGCGATTAAAGAACAGTTCCGTGAAAAAAGGTATTTTAGTTGGATGTCTTGTTTTGATGGTATTAGTTGTATTGACCCGCTTCTTAAGCGGTGTGCATTGGTTTACCGATATTATTGGAAGTATTATATTAGGTGCGGGTCTTGTATCTACTTTTGAGATTCTGACAAGAGACACCAAAATCCGTAAGCGTAAAAAAAGAAAGAAAGCTGTAAATTAAGTCCTTTTCATAAAGGGCTTTTTCTATGCAGAACGATAGAATTTGTTTATAATATGAATGGGAAAATACTTTAGGAGGTGCAACTATGAAAAGAATCGATGTATTTGCACATGTTTTATTACCGAATTTTTATGGAAAGATGCTGGCAATCGATCCGGATATTCCTAAAAAGTATGCCTTTTTCAACAATATCGTTTTACAGGATATGGAAGTTCGAAAAAGCCATTGGGATAAGGAAACAAAACAGATTATTTCCTATGTGAATGCCAACCCGGAAGATATCACAGATCCTGCCAATGCAGAGGTTTTATGTCGTGAAGCCAATGTTGAAATTTCAAAATGCGTGGACAAGTATCCGGAAATGTTTGATGGCTGTGTAGGAATGCTTCCAATGAATAACATCGAAGGGGCTGTGCGTATTTTAAAGGAACAGATTGATAAAGATTCCAATATGCATGGTGTTCAGTTGTTTACCCGTCATTTAGGAAAAAGCATTGCGGATCCGGAATTCGAACCTGTTTTTGCCGCATTGAACGAATTGAAGATGCCATTGTGGATTCATCCGGTATTTGATTTACGTAAACCGGATAATAATTTAATCTTCAGCTGGGAATATGAATTAAGCCAGGCAATGCTGCAGATTGTTCAGGCAGGATATATGCGTAAGTATTCGGACATCAAGATAATCATTCATCATGCCGGTGGTATGGCACCTTTCTTTGCCGGAAGAATCGACCGTATTCTTCCGAAGGAACAATCCGAAGATTTCCGTAAATTCTATGTGGATACGGCAATTTTAGGGAATCCGAAAGCTTTAGATCTAGCCGTGGATTTCTTTGGTCTGGATCATGTTGTATTCGGAACCGATGCACCGCTTGGAATTTTACCGGCCGGTGCAACTAAAGAAATTTTAGAAGCGATTGATGATATGCAGCTAAGTGAAGATCAAAAAGAGCAGATTCGCTGGAAGAACTACCAGAAAATGTTAGGAGGAAAATAGATATGATTAACCGTTTATTTATTTTGACATGCGATCCGAAAGGACAGGATGAATTTAACCGTGTCGGCGAAAACAACCTTTTAGTTTCCATTGAAAAAGAAGAGGGAACACTGGCCATGTATGCGGCTCACGATCCTCAAAATCCAAGTGTAAACTATGTATTTGAAGTGTATAAAGATGAAGATGCATATCAGATTCATGCTCATGCAGAACAATTCCTTGCCTTTGGCGGAGTTGCGAAAAACTATCTGACCGACCGCAAAGTGATCACTTTGAATCCGCAATTCTTTACTGAGAAAAAAGAACAGTTAAAAATTTCCGGTGAAAACGATATTTCTGTACGTCTTGCCTATGTAAAGGTGAAAGCAGATAAGATGGATGACTTTAAAGCCAGCGTTACCAAGAATATGAAAACATCCGTTGAAAAAGAGGATGGTGTTCTGGCAATGTATGGTTCAACAGTAGCCGATTCACCACAAGAATGGTATTTCTGGGAACTGTATCAAAATGAAGATGCTTATCAGGCTCATCGTGAAACCGATCATTTTAAAACATATATCGCAGAGACAGCAGATTGTCTGGAAGATAAAAAATTACTGCCGTTAAAAGGCGATACTCTGGTAAATAAGCCGGCATTCGTGAAATAAACAACTCTTTGTGAGTTGTTTTTTTGTGACATTAATGTGACAAAAGGGGTGTTATTATAACAGCGTCATAAGAAATACAGAGAGAAAGCTCTGTTAGATAGATGACCTATTCTTCCCCCTCTCTCCTAATAATTTAGGGATGAAAAAGAGCAAGAGCTCTTTTTTTTCTGCATTATAAAAGGCCCTTACTTCTATCTTACTTGTAAGGGCCTTTTAAGAGATAAATCTGTTCATGCTTACTCCTTTCTCTTATTTGATCTATATTAAATACCTTTTTTTTACTCTATCTATAGAGGTATGCAGCTATAGATAGGAAGTTTACTTTCCCATTGGTCTGTCCTTCTTTCTTTGCACCTTTAATATAACAGAGAAAAATATGTATGAAAAAAAAGTGTACAAATCGGACAGAAAAAGGAAAAGTTGGTTCTCTAATTTTAAGTAAGTGGTATTGAAAATATAAAAACACATAGATATTATTAAATTAAGTGATTGAAACATAAAAGGAGGATTTATGACTACATTTCCTAAAGAATTTTTATGGGGTGGAGCTACCGCTGATTTCCAATACGAAGGTGGATTCGGCGAAGGCGGAAGAGGTATTTTATCTCACGACTACGAGACGGATGGATCTGTTGAAAAACCGCGCCATCATACAATGAAACGTGCCGATGGCACTCTGATTTATCCAAGAAGCAGCTTCTTTTTGGCTGATGAAGTACCTGAAGATGCCGTTCCGGTATTTTTAGAAGACAGTTATTATCCAAGCCATAAAGCTGTTGATTTCTATCATCACTACAAAGAAGATATCGCATTGATGGCAGGTATGGGATTTAACTGTTACCGATTCAGTATCTGCTGGACTCGAATCTATCCGAACGGAGAAGAAGAAACTCCAAATCAGGAAGGTCTGGATTTCTATAAAGATGTATTTGAGGAATTAAAGAAATATAATATTCAGCCGATGGTAACCATCTGCCATGATGAATTACCGATGGAGCTGGCTCTTAAATATAACGGGTGGGCAAGCCGTAAGCTGATTGACTGCTACGTAAAATACGCTAAGACGTTATTTGAGAATTATGGAAAATACTGCAAGTATTGGCTCACATTCAATGAAATCAATGCCGTGCGCGGTTTTGGACCTTGCGGAACCCGTCAGTCAACAGGATATATCCGTTATTTAGGCGCTCATAATATGTTTGTGGCCAGCGCAATCGCAACCAAACTCGGTCATGAGATGATTCCGGGATCTATGTTTGGTGCCATGTATGCGATGAGTGAATTATACCCTGCAACCTGCAAACCGGAAGATATGTTCCATCAGATGCAGGCCAGAAGAGAAAACTGGTATTTTATTGATACTATGGCAAGAGGTTATTATCATCCTTACGCCAAATCAGTATGGCAGCATCATGGATTTGACAATCTGGAGATCTCTGAAGAAGATAAGAAGATTCTGTTTGAAGGACAGTTAGACTATGTATCCTTCTCCTACTATCGTTCCAATACCACCAAAGCCGGTGATCCTTGGTTTAACGTAGGTGGTTCTCCAAACCCATATTTGGAAATGACGCCTTGGGGCTGGCCGGTAGACCCGCTTGGCTTGCGTTATTGTTTAAATGAAATCTATGACCGCATCCAAAAGCCGGTGTTTGTCGTAGAAAACGGTATGGGTGCCATCGATGAAGCCGATGAAAATGGTTATGTAGAAGATGATTATCGTATTGAATACTTAAAGGATCACTTTAAGGCAATGCGTGATGCGATCTTAATTGATGGGGTAGATTGTTTCGGATATACAATGTGGGCACCGATTGACCTTGTATCTTTATCAACCGGCGAAATGAAGAAACGCTATGGTTTTGTATATGTTGATATGGATGACAAAGGTAACGGTACTTTGAAACGCACAAAGAAAAAATCCTACAACTGGATGAAGGAAGTTATCGAAACACAGGGTGCATCATTAGATAAATAAGTTTAAGAAGAGGACAAACCCTCTTCTTTTTAGGAGGTAAAATGAGCTTTAAGAATAAAATTGTGGTAGTAACAGGAGCAACGAAAGGAATCGGCAAATGCATTCGAGATGAATTTGAAAAGGTGGGAGCTGTTGTCTGTACCTTTGACATTTTAGAGAATGATTATTTTACAGGTGATTTGGCAAAGAAAGAGGATATGGACCGATTTGTACAAAAGGTAATTCATGAATACGGTCATATTGATTACTTAATCAACAATGCACTTCCTTTAATGAAGGGAATTGATACCTGTACATATGAGGAATTTGAATATGCCTTAAAAGTCGGAGTAACGGCTCCTTTCTATCTTTCCAAGCAGTTTCTTCCGTATTTTTCTGACGGGGGAGTCATCATTAATATCTCATCTTCCAGAGATCGCATGTCTCAGGCTTATACGGAAAGTTATTCGGCTGCCAAGGGTGGAATTGCGGCATTAACCCATGCCTTAGCTATCAGTTTAGGACCTAAGATCCGGGTGAATTCCGTATCGCCGGGATGGATTGAAACAAGGAAAGTTATGTATGATGGAGCAGATGCCCTTCAGCATCCTGTTGGAAGGGTGGGTAATCCATTAGATATCGCCAATACGGTACTATTTTTGTGCAGCGATAAAGCCGGTTTTATTACCGGAGAGAATATCTGTGTTGATGGCGGCATGACAAAATTAATGATTTATCATGATGATCGTGGCTGGAATTATCAACCTTAATTTGTTTGAAAAAAGCTCTTTCTTATAAAAATGAAAGGGCTTTTATAAATCTTGAAAGGAATCTTGTTCTATGAAATAATTATTGTAACGTTTACTAATGGAGGAGATTGTTATGAGAAGAGTATGGATTGTTGGAGCCAAGGGTCATGTCGGCCAGGCTTTACAGCAGTTATTAGACAAGATGAAGTACAAAATCTACACGACCGATAAGGATGATGTTGATGTCAGCGACCGTCATGCGGTTTCGACTTTTATGGCGATGAACCGTCCGGATGTTGTGATCAATTGCG
>JAGAWH010000053.1 GCA_017941505.1 Faecalicoccus sp.
CCAAACATGCAATTTTACGATGCTGATGTTCTTCAATTGTCTTTACGAAAATGGTCGCATCTACCAAAGATTCATGAGTTCCCGTATCTAACCATGTAAAACCATCACCGAGTAGTGTCACACGCAATTGATCTTTTTCTAAGTAGATTTTATTTAAATCGGTGATTTCCAATTCTCCGCGGGCACTCGGTTTTAAGTTTTTCGCATATTCTACAACAGTATTGTCATAGAAATAAAGTCCGGTCACCGCATAGTTTGATTTTGGATGTTTTGGTTTTTCTTCCAAAGAGATTGCCTTTTGATTTTCATCGAATTCCACAACGCCGAAACGTTCCGGGTCTTCTACATAATACCCAAATACAGTTGCTCCGCTTTTCTGGGCAGCTGCTTCACGAAGACGCTTTCCTAAACCATGACCATGGAAAATATTATCGCCTAAGATCATCGCAACGGAATCATCTCCGATAAAATCAGCACCTAAAATAAATGCCTGGGCAAGACCATCCGGAGATGGCTGCACAACATAAGATAAATTAACGCCGAATTGATGACCGTCGCCTAATAATTCTTCAAAGCGCGGCGTATCATCCGGTGTAGAAATAATTAAAATATCGCGAATGCCTGCCAACATTAAAATAGACATTGGATAATAAATCATCGGTTTGTCATAGATTGGCAAAAGCTGTTTACTTGTTACTTTTGTGAGCGGATATAGACGGGTTCCGCTTCCCCCTGCTAAGATAATACCCTTCATAGAGATTCCTCCTCATTAAATAAATATTAAACCCTTACGTTACGTAAGGGTCAAGTATTATTCTTCATTTGATGAAAGATATTCGATTTTATAGATGGTAATACCGTCTTCTTCATAGATCGGATCCAAATGAATGTATCCGTTATTTTCATTATAGGTAAAGTCGGACATTGCGAACATATAATCCGCATCTGTCTTTTGGACATCTTTATAAGACAAATGTAAGTTCATATAATCCTGCTGGATTAAATCAAAGCTGGTATCTTCATCCGTTAACATTAAACGAACATGCGCATATCGATTATATACTTCCTCGTATTTTCCTTCCGGATCTAGCGTCTCCCATAATTCCAAATTCGGATAGGTATTGACCGAATCCAGAGTCGATGCCCCACTGGACACACAATACGAAGTGATGATTGGATTGTCACCGGATGTGATCCATTTGGCATCCTTTTGATCTTCATCAATTTTCTGTATTTCAAAGTAAGCCGGTTTAGCCGTGATGGAAGATAAGCCGACAGAAATTGGACGTACCAATAATCCTGTACCTAATGAATAAATGGCCAATAAAGCTACGTAGGCAGCCTTCCATTTATCTGAAAGCTTTGCGATAAGTCCATAAGAGAAGACCACAAACACAATAAACGCAAATCCAAGCAGAACGTATTTTACCCATGGTAAGCCTTCCACGGCCAGATAATCCGGATATGCCGTATACGGATAATAGAATGCCAGTGCCGTGTTGGCTACCGCTAAAATGATCGCAAAAATCTTATGAATCTGAACCGTCTGACGATATCTTGATAACAAGATCACAATCAGAATGACCTGTATAAAACCGACAATATCCACCATACGCTCTGGCTGTGATTCAAAGAAAAGCGTTATAGCTGCCAACCATTTTGGAAAACCAACCGAAACAAAGATAATCATCGGAATCTCAATGAGTATTAATGCGGCTGTTAAAAAGTCCTTTTTCTTATCCTTAAACCAACAGTAAGTGGCCGCTATACTGGCAAGCGGGAATAAGGACATAAACGTTGCCGGCTCACATGGATTGCCAAAATCCTTTATCGGGAAATACGGTGCATAAACATAGTAGAAAAGCTTACGGATCCACATCTGCCCACCTGTTTCAAAGCGTTTTCCCGGATAAACCGTTTCGGAAATTGCCTTGATATAATCCAGAATCGAATAAAAGTACAAACCAATAAGACCGATACATACAACCAAAGACACTGCCAGAATAAGCCAGTCATACCAGTGAAATGCCTTGATATCCGACCAATTATCTACAATCAGCCAGATTCCTAAGGCAAGGAACACAAATCCTAATGGTACCTGCCATGCCGGATAGAGCGGTGTCACAAACAAGCCAAAGCTGATCGCCGTCAAAAAGCCCAGAGCACATTTTTTCCATATCTTATTTGAATGGATAAAATGATATAAGCAGGCAATTGTTCCCGGTCCACCGATGTAGAACATTGAAGGAGACCACCATTGATAAAAGGCAGAAAATATCACAAGACATGCACCGGTAAAGGCCACACCCTTATTTTTTGAGATGACATAGAACATTTCCAAACATGCCATAAAGCCGAGTACAATCGGTGCATACCAGCAGAAGCTGAAGGCATATTCTGTCGGAAGAATTAAATACGCAAATTCCCAAGGGGCTCTGACCAGTGTGGCCAGCCCGCCATAGACACCGTTTAAGATATTTAGTGTATTGGTACCGCGCATAATATTGTTGTACATACTGAACGGATGCGGCCCATAGGTAGAAGCCAATACCGATGGTGTATCTACAATAAACTCATCCGAGCGGATCGGGCGATACTCACCAAACAAAGTTCTGCCAAACCCGGAACCGGAGTGTGGCTGTATCACATCGGCGTAATATCCAATCGAATCACCGTGTAAGCGCAATGCCGTTGTGAATGCCAGAAACAAAACGACTAACAGCCAGCGATGATCAAACATCCAGGTATACATCTTTTTGATGTCAAGAATAAAATGCAAGCCCGCAAAAAAGATAATCGGGGTAAGTATAATGGTCCGATAAAGGAAGATCATCATATACTCGCCATCCTGAATCACGGTTGTGGCATATATCTTAGAAAAAAGATAGGAAGCAGCACATCCGCAAAGCACAGATAAGACAAGATTCAATAATAACTCTAAAAACAATCTCGATTTCTTTTTCTCCATATCGTACTCCTATCTTTTCGCAATAAATAAACCGGCATCCTTCGTGATATGAAAGGATCCAGGTTTTTGTATTTCGTTTTCAACATATGTTTTAAATTCGGATAACCGCGTATTCAGTATTTCATATTGGTTGCCGTGGCAGCTGAGAATATAGTCAATTAACGGCTGTGCCTTATCCACTTCTAAGGCATCTTCGTATCGTACAAGGGTTACATCCGAAAAATACTCTTTCAAAATAGCTGCACCGTTCTCTAAACCGAAGACTCGATATAAC
The DNA here is from genome assembly GCA_017941505.1 of Faecalicoccus sp. The sequence continues at coordinate 3,243 of JAGAWH010000053.1, forward strand.
TGTGATTTTGAAAGCTCGATTCTAGGATCAAATCCCTTTACAAGTGCAGTGATTTCCTCCATATGATGAGCTCCGTATGTACTGGCATACAAGACTCCGGAATGATTCAATACCCGTGATATCTCTTTAACCGCCTGATGAATGTCTTTGGCATAGAACAAAACATGGTTGGCAACTACCGCATCAAAATATTCATTTCGAAAGGGAAGATTTTCCTGATCTGCAGCGATACAGTTAAAATCTTTACCCATCTTTTTACGAACTTCTTCGATCATCCCTTCGGAAAGATCGGTCAAGAAAATCTCCCTATTAGTTAGATCAATATGAATGGAGTTCCATAAATCTCCGGTACCGCAGCCAACCTCTAATAAACGGTTGATCTTAGAAAAATCAATCTGTTGGGCAAGCCATCCAAACCACCCTTTTGGATTTGTCGAATAAGTCTTGTGTAATGAAATACGGAAGTTTAAATTCTTTGCATTTTTATAGTGCTCGATAATTCCTTCATGACTGGCCGATGTTTTTAAAAGTGAAATAATGGTATCCCAATTCACTTCTCCGTTTTTGGAAGAGGCAACACAGCTTTCCATCAACTCTTTCTGATATTGAAGATGAGTAATCTGTGAGTTCACCAGTTCAATCTGCATCTGTAAACTTTCATCAATCCCCTGTTTTTCCATCACGATGGGAAAGATTTCTTCAATTGAAAATCCCATTTGACGAAGGGACAGTATCTTCTGCAGATCAATTAAATTCAATTCGGTATATTGGCGGTATCCGTTTTCCTTCACATACGATGGTTTTAATAATCCAACTGTATCATAGTAGCGAATCGTACGTTCACTGACTCCCGCTAACTTGGCAAGAGCTCCTGTTGTATATAATTTCATATTAGTTTTCCCGCAGGGAGAAATCATTCTTAACTTTTGTCAAGTTTGGATTGTAGTATGGATCACCATGTTCAAGAATATCACTCCAGCGCTTCGAGAACCTGTCAATCTCCGCATTAAACCGTTTAACCTTTTCCGGTGTGTTTTCCAGCCCTCTTGATTTGGATTCAAAATGATACAGCTGACAATCGGCGGCAAACACAATCAGATAGCCTGCCTCACGCACCCGCAGACAGAAGTCCACATCGTTAAAAGCTACACGATAACCCGGATCCAAACCACCTAACTGATTGTAGATCGATGCTTTAACCATCATACAGGCAGCAGTTACCGCATTTAAGTCGCTTGATAGGATCAATCGTCCGAAATATCCCTCGTGTTTACGTGAGAAATTCGTAAACGCGTGACCGGCAATACCTCCGATTCCGATGATGACTCCTCCATGCTGGATGGTATCATCCGGATAGAATAGTTTTGCACCCACAGCTCCTACATCATCACGCATACAGAAACCCAGCATAATTTCCATCCAGGATGGCTCTATGACTTCGGTATCGTTATTCAGCAGCAGGTAATATTCACCGGTCGCAAAAGAAGTACCATAGTTATTGATGGCAGAATAGTTGAACTCATCCTTCCAATATACAATTTTTATATTGGAGTAGGTTTCTTCCAATTCTTTGTAGTAGGCAAATGTTTCATCGTTTCTGCTGTTATTTTCAATGACGATAATTTCATAATTATCATATGTTGATTTCATTTCAACCGAATCGATACAGCGTTTTAAATCATCGATATGATCCATAGTAGGAATCAAAATTGAAACCTTTGGATGACTGTGGAGATGATAAATCGAATGATAGAATCCCGGTACCGGTAAATCTTCAACCGTGGCATCCACATGATTTCTTTCATGATGAGCCTCGATTGCTTTTCTTCCCGCATCAAAAGCATACCGCTTACTTTCAGGGTTGCTGGCGGTGGAATTTTCATGAATTCGCCAATGATAAAGGACCCGCGGAATATGATATATTTGGTCCGGTTTGAGCATATCCATTAAGCGAAGCACAAAATCAAAATCCTGGGCTCCGTCAAATTCAGAACGCAAGCCGCCTAACTCTCTGACTAAATCTGATTTCACGAACAATAAATGGCAGATATAGTTATTACCCCGCAGCAGATCCGGATTAAAATCCGATTTGAAATGCGGGTCAAAGCGAAGCGTACCGTTTGAGTTGATCTTATCCTCATCGGAATAAATCATCTTAACGTCCGGATGTTCATTGAGCACCTTGACAAATTCATACAATGCATCCGGTGTAACCGTATCATCGTGATCATACAATCCGATAAAATCGCCGGTTGCCAATTTGATGGCCTCATTCATATTTCCCGCAATACCGTAGTTTTTATCGAGAGAAACCGTTTTGATTCTCTCATCCTGATAATGTTCATGAATATAATCCAAAACGGTAGAAGTGGAACTTCCATCCGCAATGCATAATTCCCAATTGGCGTATGATTGGTTTACTACAGAATCAATCATGTCTTTTAAAAGGATTACCGGTGTATTAAATGTTGCCACAATAAAGCTCATTTTCGGAGCATAGTCAAACACATGCTTCGATTGTTCAAGAAGCTGGGCTTCGGTGGCATCTCGTCTTTTGGCCCAATTATTGTAGTCAAAAGCTTCAGGACCTTCCCCTTTAAACACTTTCTTTAAAAACTGCTTCGGGCCGTTATCCTTTAAGTACTGGATACCTTTTGTGATTAATTCTCCGTTGATTTCACTGAAATAGCGATACCATTTCACCTTATCACCGGCTAAAGAACTATCATTAACATCAATGCTAAGTCGATGTTTATCATTATAGAAAGTAACATAATACGGTCCATCATTCTCTTCAATAAACTCTGTATGAAAGCCGCATATTCTTGAGTCTTCGTTGACAAGTCCCAATTCAAATAACTCTTTTTGATCGTAAAGGTAGAGCGATGATTCAATCAAATTATGGTTATGATCTTCAATGCCGAATTCCAATACCGAACCATCTAAGGCAAAAGCCCATCCATTGACTTCTGTTTTCTTGTTGATATTATCATCCGGGCGATAGATCCACGCTTTGTAACAAATAGGACCTTCTTTCAACAGTGATTTCAATCTTCTGTTATTGACATGGGTCAATACAGTCCGGTCACGATGGCAGGAAACCGATAATTCGGCACTATGGATATCACCATCTAAGATTGCAGAAACATAAAAGCCGACATTAATGCCGTTTGTCTGTCCCAGGTATCCCTGGACAATATCAATACGGTCCATCAATGCGACTTTAAATGGAACATCATCATTATTTACTTTAACGTGAAAAGAAAGGGGTGCCTGAGAGCTGTGGAAACACCATCCACGAAACAAAATCAGACTCTTCCCCTCATATGTAAAATAATTAATTTCGTCAACATAGTATTCAAAATTGTTTTTCATTATTAAAGCTCCTCGGCAAAACCTCTTTGCAGCTTATTAAATATAAAGTGACCGATTACCAGAACAACAAGCGATAAACCGGCTACACCGGCTAACTGTCCCATATTTGGGATGGCGTGATTTAAGAAAATATCACGATAACAGTTTACCAGAACCGATAATGGATTTATTGAAATTAAAGTATGTAAAATACTTCCGGCCGGTACCATTTCCATGCTGTAAAGAATCGGAGTACCGTAAAATGCCATATTTAAAATAAATTGAACGATATATTCAACATCTCTTAAATACACATTTACAGAACTCAAAATATAGATAATTCCTAAGGATAGTACAGACTGCACTAAGACAACCGGAAGCAGATAGATCAAATGCCATGATACACCGGCACCGGTACCGATACAGAAAATTAATATAATGATACAGGAAATAAAGAAGTTAATAATTCCGCTGATAACCTGTGAGATCAAAAGTATCTGTCTCGGAAAATATACTTTTTTAATGATTCCTGCATTGGAAATCATAGTACCTGTACCGTTATTGACAACCGTGGTAAAAAAGGTCCATGGGATAATACCGGTCACCAGATAACAGAGATAGTTATCAAAGCTGGATGCCCGCATTAAATACGGGAATACGATCCAATAGACCACAACCTGTAATAACGGGTTGATAAAAGACCATAAGATACCTAAAACAGAACCTTTATATTTTCCCCGGATATCCTTTTTCACGCAGGACTTTAACAATTCCCTATAATTGTAAATATCTTTAAATGTCTGCATATCATCACTCCAATAAAAAGTCCGCTTCTACACTGGAAAGAATACTGCCATTCGATTCTAAAGCAGCTGAAATACGATGGGCACCAAGGCCTATTTCATCACATTCCATTTCCTTGATCCATCCTAACGTCTTTGCATCCGCAGTAGGATAGTCCTGCATCTTGGCCTGATAAACATCAGGTCTTGGCTCCCTTTGAATGCCTTTTATTTCTTTTCCGTCAATCTTAACAATCAGCCTGGCATTTTCGTGATCGGAAATCGACCATCCTCTTACCTTAAAGGCATCTTTTCCTTCCATCGGGTGTGTCAGTCCCTTCGGTTCATCAATGAAAACCTGACCTCCCGTTCCGCTTTCACCGCGCTCTACGGCTGCTTTTACCTTTTCCTTATGGTCTAAGGTAATCTGTTTCATATATTCATCAATGACATAAGATGGATCACCATCGAGTTTGAATTTTCCTTTATAGATCCAGATGGCACGATGACACATTTCTCTTACTACTTCCATAGTATGCGTTACGATGACAATTGTCTTTCCGCTGTCTCTTAACTCATGCAGCTTGTGATAGCACTTTTCCTGGAAGTGCTGGTCACCTACGGCAAGAATTTCATCAATCAATAAAATATCCGCATCGACATTGATCGCAACCGAGAAGGCCAACCGCATATACATTCCGGATGAATACGTTCTCACTTCATTATCGATAAAATCTCCCAATTCAGAGAATTCGATAATATCATCCATTCTTTCTTCGATTTCTTTTTTATTCAAGCCAAAAATAGACGCATTAAAATAAATATTCTCCCGTCCGGTAAAGTTAGGATGGAAACCGGCCCCTAACTCTAAAAGAGAAGTCAGCTTTCCCTGGGTTTCAATCGTTCCGGCATTGGGATAATAGATCTTTGTCATCATCTTTAAAAGTGTGGACTTACCCGATCCATTGGTTCCAATCAGAGCTACGGTTTCACCTTTTTTGATGTCAACCGATACATCATCGAGTACCATTTGCAGATGCGAATCGCCTCGATTCCAATATAATATTTTTTCCTTAATGCTTTGGTTTTTGGCACTTTCTATTTTAAATGTCTTTGTGACATGACGTACTTCTATTGCGTTTTCCGGCTGCATAGCTACCTCCGTTTCAATCTTCTGCCCTTACCTTCTGTCTTGCTGCAAAATATACATCCATTACTCTTGCTCTTAGACGCTTGATCTGCTTATAGTAAGGCGTTTTATTCTGGGCAATTAACTTCGTGATATTTCCTTTTGACAAATATTCTATGTGATTTTGATAAAAATCAATCTTGTCTTCATAATCCGGCTGGAATTTTTTTAAGTCCGGATCCACGGATTCGAGTATTTTCAATACATGAATAATGTTTTCGGCAAATAAAGTTCGTATATGAAGACGGTTGGTCTTCACTAAATGTTCGATGCCGCTGAATGTTTCCGGCGGTGTAATGCCGATGGTATTATCCCCATGAATTCGATAATGAAACAGAACCCGGTTGATATAATACATACCATCTCGAGATGCAGCCAGTAAATTAATCAGCCAGTCATGAAACAACTCTTCCGTAAAACATTTTTGAAAAAGTTCAGACATCTCTTTGGTGATGACTAAAGCACATCCCTGAAAGGAATTTTGAATCGTCAACTCTTCAAATGTTATCTTTGTAAGAACGTTTTCGGGTACCTCACGGCGTAAGAAGTTATTATTGGAAAAGCCCTTTAATACTTCAACCTTCTGCGTTTCATCATTTCCATTGATCACATCAAAGGAAGAAGCCAAAGCCATAATATCCGGACGATTTTCCATAATTGACATCATAACTTCCACTTTTTCATCGACCCAGAGATCATCCTGATCACATAAAAAGATGTAGTCACCATGACATAATGAGCAGGCTTTCTTAAAATTTCTTTTATATCCCAAATTTTCTTCGTTTTGGTAAAGAACAATCTCTTTATGTTCTTTTTGCAGCCCTTCTATCAAAGCAGCCGTCCCATCTGTTGAACAGTCATCGACGATGACGATTTCGTCTACCTTACGGGTTTGATGAAAAATAGATTCCAACTGTTTGGTGATATATTCTTTTCCGTTATAAGATGCCATCGCAACCGATATCATACCTATCCCTCTTTTTCATTCTCATAACCTTCATTATACATACTTTACTTCAAAATACAAAATTCAACTCTTCCGTAAAAAAGAGAATTCAAAACGAATTCTCTTAATACTCATCTTCTTCAACTGTATAATTCTCATCCGAGAAATAATAGCCGGAATCGGAATCTTCGGTCGATGTGTCCTCTGTACCGGTATAGGTACCAGGGTCTTCATAGACAGGCTCTTCACTTTGATCCCATGTGCCAACCGGCTCGGTGGTATCGTTGCTGCCAACCTCAGTCGAGGATTTACCATCCAGTACTGCCTGAATCTTCGCTTTTCCTTCCTGGATATAGGCATCATCAACCACGATAACCGAAGCCTCGGTACCAAGTGATGCACAATACAGAAGATCGGAATTTCCGGCCATCGCATATCCTTCAATAATCCACTCCGGATTAAAGCTTACCTGATAACGCAACAGGGCTTTAATTTCATCGGCAGACATATTGGTTTCAAATGCGCCGCCTAAGGCATCAACGAATTTACCGAAATTGAGTAACATCGAAGGTGAAATACATTTATCAATCAAGGCACGTAACACCTGCTGCTGGTTACGTACACGCTGATTGTCTCCATCCAGATATGCTTCACGCTCACGTGAGTAAGCTAAAGCTCTTTCACCATCCAAATGGTTCCATCCTTCTTTAACACCTTCTAAAGAGGCATCCGCTCCGAAGTGTTCCACTGCCATGCCCGGTGCGACCTCGATATCAATGCCGCCTACCGAATCTACGATATTGACAAGACTGGAGAAGTTAACGCGAACATAATAGTTAATTGTGACACCCATCAATTCTTCAATGGTCTTATCGGTTGTCTCAATTCCATACAGTCCGCTGTGTGTAAGTTTATCATACTGGCCGTTTGGACAATAGCCATCATCCACTGCACACGCAATAGTTGTATAGGTATCACGCGGCATACTGGTCATCAATACGGTATGGGTAGTCGGATTGATTGTCACCAGCATATTAACATCCGACCTTGCCGTCTCTTCTAATGCTCCATAGGAGTCATTACCACTAACCAAAATAGTAAATGGCTGGGTAATAACACTGCTGACCTTATCGGTATTTTCAAAGACATTTTCTTTTGGTGTATAGTAGATCGATTTATAAATGACATTTGTCTGCTGGTTAAATCCGAAGTATGGATCTTCATATTCACTGTGAATGATACCTCTGAAGCTCTCATTCAAGAAAATCGCATCCAAATTGCCTGCATATAAATCATCCAACATGGTGACCAGATATTCATAATCCTGCTGGTCAACCGTTACACCCTGATTTTTTAAATCATCGATACAGTATTGGGTTGCCTCAGAATCTAAACCATAAATGGTTCCGACCTTTTTGCCCTTAAGCTGCTGGATGTCGGTAATCGTAGAGCCCTGCATCGTGATAACCGATTCGGTATGCGTTACCTGGTCGGTCAAAGATGTGATCATATCAAACATATTGGCTGTACGATGTACATAATAACCCGCAAAGCCAAACACAATCGTAAATGCTGCCAGCACAAAGCCCGCAAAGAAACGGGTAATCTGCCGGCGGCTGGTAAAGTTATATAAGCGGAACAATAAAATTGTTAACGCCAATAGAATCAATACTACCGGTATTACATAATACAACGGGAACACATTCAGATCTAAGATCTGTATGGTTAAAAAGATAATAGCGGCAAGAGCCGTTAATCCAAAGATTGTTCCCCATGGTCCTCTGCGATTCTTTTTTCTTTTCGGCGGTACTGCCTTGGTCTGTGATTTTACCGCATTGGCATGCGTTCTTTGAGAAGGACGCTGCCCTCTTGTATTTTGATTCCTCTGTACATTTGAGGAAGCTTGTCTTCTTCGATTTTGCGTGCCGGAAGATTGTCTTGCACGTCTTACTTGATTATTTGCCATGAACGTATTTTCCCACTAATTAAAAGTCGTGTCAATTTAATATTTCCAGAAAACCCGGATGTCCTTCTGGTATTGAACAAATTCCATCTTTAAACGCAGCATATAATAATGATATAAAATACGCCGATTCAGATTACCGCGATAAAAAATATCTACATCCTTACGGTGAATCTGAAATCGTTTAATCGCTGCCTCCAGATTGTCATTCATCGTTGATAGATTTTGATGTAAAGTTATATCCATAACCCGCATAGAAGCTTTTCTGGCATGCATTGACCGGATAAAATCATGATCTACAAAATCTAAAAACATATCTTCGTTGTAGCGATAATCTTTAAACAAAGCTAAGCGAATGGTCATACCGCTGTTGATACCGCAAAGTCTGTCTGAAGGAATATTCCAGGAATCTTTTTCTTCATGACAGCGGCTGTTATGAATGGATGATGGCGATATGCGTTTGTCACCTGCATCGACGATTGGAAGATAAATATCCGCTGTTCCGGATTCTAAATAGGTATACAGTTTTTCAAAATAATCATCCGGAATTTCTGTATCATCATCAAAAATAATCACATACCCTTTCATTGAAGGATTGATCGATGCGATATAATCCAAAGCTTTATTATAGGCTTTGGCAAGACCGATATTGCCTCCCATATTTAAATATATCTGTCCGTCTTTTTCGACAGTTTCTTTATTTCCAAAATCCTTTATGCTGTTGTCACAGACAACCAAATGCAAATCCGGATTCTTTTTTAATGCGTTATAGGATATCGATTCTGAAATCGGCTGATTATATACAACCAATATACTGTATAGATGTTCCACGCTATCCCCTCTTTCATCCAAAAAAGTATACCATAAAAATGCCTCCGAATTATATTTCGAAAGCATTTGGACTTATTCTTTTACAACCGGTTCAAAGAAAGTATCCGGATGTGCCGGGTCAAATATCTCATTGGCCCACATTAATGTGACCAAATTTTCCGTATCACTTAAGTTAATGATATTGTGGGTATATCCCGGTAACATATGAACAGCCTGGATCTTTTCTCCACTGACCTCAAATTCAATCACTTCATCGGTTCCGATCTTTCTTTCCTGAATTAATCCATGACCCGATACGACAATAAAGAATTCCCATTTCGTATTATGCCAGTGCTGGCCCTTGGTGATTCCCGGCTTGCTGATATTGACAGAGAACTGACCATGATCGATGGTCTTGAGAAGTTCGGTAAAACTTCCCCTATCATCTACATTCATCTTCAAATCAAAGGCCACCTTCTCCTTTGGAAGATAAGACAGATACATCGAATACAGTTTCTTTTCAAAGCTGTTTGGCGCAATAGATGGCATGATCAGTGTCTGCGGCTGTTCTTTAAACGAATTCAAGCATTCTACAATATAGCCCAGGGTCACCTTATGGGTTACCGGTACATAACAGTATTTGCCATCTTCTGTTTCAACTGGGTCTAATCCATCATATTCACATCGATGCGGATGTCCTTCTAAGGCATCATACATCTCTTCAATCAGATCTTCTACAAACAATAATTCGAGTTCTACACTTGGATCATTGACCGTAATCGGAAGATCATTGGCAATGTTGTGACAGAAGGTGCCTACTGCTGAGTTGTAGTTAGGGCGGATCCACTTACCGGCAAGATTAGGAAAGCGGTATACATATACCTTGGCTCCGGTTTTCTGAGAGTACTCAAAAAATAAATTCTCTCCATCCCGCTTGGAAAGACCATACTCGGATGTGCCAAAGCGTCCTGCCAGGCTTGCCTGGATGGAGCTTGACAACATGACAGGACATGTATTTCCCTGTCTTTCCAATGTTTCTAATAATGTTGAGGCAAAGCCGAAATTTCCCTTTTTAAATTCAGCTGGGTCTTTCGGGCGGTTGACCCCTGCCAGATTAAACACAAAATCCGCTTTTGAACAATACTCGTCCAACTGGTCTTTTGTATTGTTGATATCATATTCATAAATATCTTCAATGGTGATATCCGGTCTTGTGCGGTTCTTTCCATCACGGATATTCTTTAAATTTTCCACTAAGTTGCGGCCGACAAAGCCGGCTGCTCCGGTTACTAATATTTTCATACGTTCTCCCTACATATCCTTGGGTAGTGTCAAAAACCTTGATTTTAGGTACAAATCCACTCCCTGTTTTTCCTATTTGTTTTATCTAAAACCTGTTCAGGTTTTATGAACAAAAAAAAGATAAGAGATTCTGCTATACTTTAATTACCACAAAAAAGAAAGG